>NZ_JBEYXJ010000201.1:0-6358 GCF_040645015.1 Streptomyces sp. NPDC046881
AGCCTCCCCGCCGCCCGGCCCCCCGCCACCACCCCGCCCCCGGCAGGTTCCGCCCACGCGGCCGGGCCCGTCGGCGCGCCGCCGACGGGCCGTCCGTCATCGTCCGGCCGGAGCCGGTCGGCTCACAGGGAGCCGGACGCGGCCTCCGAGCGGGCCAGGGCCTCGTCCAGGCCCGGCTGCGGGGGCAGCAGCCGGGCCAGCCCGGTGACCCGGAACACCCGCAGGGTCAGCGGGTGCGTGCACACCAGGTGCAGCTGCCCGCCGCGCTCCAGCACCCGGGCGCGCGCCCGGTACAGCAGCCGCAGCCCCGAGCAGTCGAAGAACTCCACCGGCCGCAGGTCGATGACCAGCCGCACCCCGGGCCGGCCGGTGACCCGGTCGAGGACCGGGCCGATCTCCGCCGCCGAAACGATGTCGATCTCGCCCCGCAGCTCCAGCACCGTGTGCCCGCGGTCCTCGTACACGCCCAGTTGCCGGGTGAGAGGTACGGGTTCGTGTCGCACCTCGGCACCACCTCCCACCCGCGCCCCGACGTCGCTTCCCGATCGCCAAGTTACCCTCGATGGAAGGAATTTGAGCATGTTCGATTGACATATGTCTTCGAGTTTGTCGCGTGTCGCGGGTGGGAGCGGGGCGCGGACGGTCAGTCCGCCAGCAGCACCAGCTTGCCGGTCGTCCGGCCGGTGTCGCCCAGCGCGTGCGCCTTCGCCGCCTCGGCCAGCGGGAACGTCCCGGCGATCGCCGCCTTCAGCCGCCCGGACTCCGCCAGTTCCGCGACCGCCCGCATCCCCGCCCGGTCGGCGTCGACCAGCATGCGCACCGCCCGCACCCCCAGCCGCTCGGCCTCCTCGTAGAAGTCCTCGGAGCCCACCGGCAGGATCGACACCACCACACCGCCCGGCCGCAGCACCCGCAGGGACCGCACGGAGGTCTCGCCGCCGAGCGTGTCCAGGACCACGTCGACGTCCCGCACCGACTCCGTGACGTCCGTGGCCCGGTAGTCGACGGGCTCGTCCACGCCGATCTCCCGCAGGAAGTCGTGCTTGCCCGCGCTCGCCGTACCGATCACGTACGCGCCGCGCGCCTTGGCGATCTGCACCGCCACGTGGCCCACCCCGCCGGCCGCCGCGTGCACCAGCACCCGCTGCCCCGGCTGGACGTCGGCGTGCTCGGTCAGCGCCTGCCACGCGGTCAGGGACACCAGTGGCAGCGCGCCGGCCTGCACATGGTCGAGGGAGGCCGGCTTGTGCACCAGGGCCCGGACCGGGACGGTGACGTACTCGGCGTGCGAGCCGTGGCCGAAGGGGTACGGCAGCATCCCGAAGACCTCGTCGCCCGGCCGGAACGCGGCCACCCCGATCCCGGTCTCCGCGACCTCGCCGGAGACGTCCCAGCCGAGGACGAACGGCGGCTCGCCCAGGAACCCGCCGGTGGCCCGGTGCTTCCAGTCGGTGGGGTTCACCCCCGCGGCCCGCACCCGGACCAGCACCTCGTTCGGACGCGGCCGGGGCCGCTCCACCTGTACTTCCTTCAACACCTCGGGACCGCCGAGGACGTCCTGGCTGATGGCTCGCATCGTGTTCACATCGCTCATGGTCCACCAGCCTGCCGGAGCCCGCCCGCCCAGGAAATGGCATGATTGCCAACCTCCGATAGGATCGTGCCATGTCTGATCTGGAGCTGCGCCCCCGGCGCCCGGAACGGGTCGTCGTCCTGGCCCTCGACGGCGTCTACCCCTTCGAGCTGGGCATCCCCAGCCGCATCCTCGGCGCGGCCGACGGCCACTACGAGGTGCTCACCTGCTCGGTCGACGGGCGGCCGGTGCGCACCAACGCCGACTTCACCATCGGTGTCGCCCACGGCCCGGAGATCCTCCGGACGGCCGACACGGTCGTCGTCACCTCCATGGCGCCCGTCCACATCCCCGTCGAGCTGTCCGCCGAGGTCACCGCCGCCCTCGCCCTGATCCGCCCGGACGCCCGGATCGTCTCCATCTGCACGGCCGCCTTCGTGCTCGCCGAGGCCGGCCTCCTCGACGGCCGCCGGGCCACCACCCACTGGCAGGTGGCCGACCTGTTCCGCCGCCGCTACCCGCAGGTGGACCTCGACCCGGACGTCCTGTTCGTCGCCGACGGCCGCATCCTCACCTCGGCCGGCGCGGCCTCCGGTGTCGACATCTGCCTGCACATCGTCCGCACCGACCACGGCAGCGAACTGGCGAACGCCGTCGCCCGCCGCTGTGTCGTGCCCCCGTTCCGGGACGGCGGCCAGGCCCAGTACATCGAGCAGCCGGTCCCCGAGAGCGGGGCCGCCAGCACGGCCGCCACCCGCGCCTGGGCGCTGGAACGCCTGGACGAGCCGCTCACCCTGGCGGACCTCGCCGGGCACGCCCGGATGAGCCTGCGCACCTTCGCCCGCCGCTTCGGCGACGAGGTCGGCCTCAGCCCCGGCCGCTGGCTCATCCAGCAGCGGGTGGCCCGCGCCCGGCACCTGCTGGAGGCCAGCGACCTGCCGGTGGACCGGATCGCCGCCGAGGTCGGCTTCGCCACCGGCGCCTCCCTGCGCCAGCACCTGCACGCGGCCATCGGGGTGTCCCCGCAGACCTACCGGAGGACCTTCCAGCAGACCCGCTGAACGTTCCGGCCCGCTCCGGCGTCGGAGGACCGCACGGACGACGACAGGCACGGCGGAAAAGGGGCGGGGATGCGAAGAGGTCTCGTGGCGGTGGCGGCACTGACGGCGGTGGCGGTGGCCGGGTGCGACGACGGCCCCCGCCCGGACCTGGTGGTGAAGGGCTCCCCGCCGGCGAGCGCCTACAGCGGCCCGCTGTACGTCCCCACCCAGGAACTCGACGGGCACAGCCCCAAGGCGATGCGCCTGGCCTCCGGTGCGGCCGGCCGGGCGCTGGAGTGCGACGGGGAGATCTTCGACGGCTCCGGGCCCGACGGGTGGAGCAGGTCCGACGGCGGCGCCACCCCGGCGGAGGGGCTGGCCCTCTACTTCGACATGGCCCAGCCGGAACTGCCCGACCACGGCTACCGCGTGGAGCGCGAGGAGCCGGACCGGGTGCTGTACTCCTACGACGTGGGCGGCCGTACGAAGGTGGCCGTCGTGGTGGCCAAGGACCAGAAGGACCGGCCCGGCTGGGGCCCGGAGACCGACGCCGGCTGCGATCCGGCCGAGCTGCCCGAGAGCTTCACGGCCACCACGGACTGGCAGATCTGGACCGACCGCACCGGCCGCAGGGTTCCGGTGACCCGGCTGCACAGCGCGCCGGGCCCCGGGCACTGCGGCTGGCAGTCCGCCGACTTCCTCGCCCTGGACGACCGCACCTACGCCCGCGACCCCGACGACGTGCTGGGCCGGGACGGGCTGCTCCGGGCGCCCTACCGCGAGAACGTCCGCATGCCCGCCGACGCCCGGGACACCGGATACCACCACCGCGGCCGCCGGCTGTGGCTGACGGCCGACAAGGCGACGGCCTACGTCCGCACGGACCGCGGGGTGGAGGCGTGGCCGCTGGTCGAGGACGGCGTCGGCTGCGATTGACCGGTGCCCCGGACCTACTGCGCGGCGTACACGCACTCGCCCCCGACATAGGTGAGCGCCACGGCCGTCTCCGCGATCGCCTCCTGCGGCCCCGCGAACGGGTCGCGGTCCAGCACCACCAGGTCGGCGAGCGCCCCCACGGCCACCCGACCGGTCCCGTCCAGGTGGTTCACGTACGCCGAGCCGGCCGTGTACGCCGTCAACGCGTCGGCGAGAGCGAGCCGTTCGGCCGGCAGGAACACCGGACCGGTGCCGCCCGGCTCGACCCGGTTCACCGCGACATGGATGCCCTGGAGCGGATCGGGGCTGCTCACCGGCCAGTCGCTGCCCGCCGCGAGCCGCGCCCCGGAGCGCAGCAGCGCCCCGAACGGATACTGCCGGGCGGCCCGTTTGGGCCCGAGGAACGGGATCGTCAGCTCGTCCATCTGCGGCTCGTGCGCGGCCCACAGCGGCTGGATGTTCGCGGTGGCGCCGAGCCGGGCGAACCGCGGCACGTCGTCGGGGTGCACGACCTGGAGGTGCGCGAGATGCGGCCGGGTGTCCTTCGGCCCGTTCGCGGTGCGGGCCGCCTCCACCGCGTCCAGCGCGTCGCGCACGGCCCGGTCGCCCAGCGCGTGGAAGTGGCACTGGAAGCCGAGGGCGTCCAACTCCGTGACGTAACCCGGAAGTCGAGCGGGGTCGATGAAGCTCTTGCCGCGGTTGCCGGTCCGGCACCCGCACCGGTCCAGGTAGGGGTCGAGCAGCGCCGCCGTGCCGTTCTCGGCGACGCCGTCCAGCATCAGCTTCACCGCGCCCGCCCGGAACCGCCCCCGGCTCAACGCGGCACGCTTCTCTACGAGTTCGGGGATCTGCTCGGCCCCGCGCTCCCGGTCCCACCACAGCGCACCCACGACCCGGGCGGTCAGCGAACCGTCCTGCGCGGCGGTGAGATACGCCTGGGCCGGGTCGTCCATGCCGAGGAAGTCCCCGACGAGCGCGTCCTGCCAGGCGGTGATGCCGAGCGCGTGCAGGTGCCGCTGGGCGTGCAGCAGCGCGGCCAGCCGGTCGGCGGGGGTGGCGGGCGGGGTCAGCCGGCCGACCAGCTGCATCGCGCCCTCCTGGAGGGTGCCGCCGGGCTCTCCGGAGGCGTCCCGCTCGATCCGCCCGTCGGCCGGGTCCGGGGTGTCCCGGCCGACCCCGGCAAGTTCCAGCGCCCGGCTGTTCACCCAGGCACCGTGGTGGTCGCGGTTGGGCAGGTACACCGGCCGGTCCGGGACGACCGCGTCCAGCAGCTCCTTCGTCGGCGTGCCGCCCGCGAACGCCTCCATCGACCAGCCGCCGCCCAGGATCCACTCCCGCTCCGGGTGGGCGTCGGCGTAGGCGCGTACGGCGGCCACGGTCTCCTCGGCCGTCGTCGCCCTCGTCAGGTCGCACCGGGACAGTTCGAGCCCGGCCGGCACCGGGTGGACGTGCGCGTCCTGGAAACCGGGCAGCAGCAGCCGCCCGGCCAGGTCCACCACCTCGGTGCGCGGCCCGGCGAGCGCGCGCGCCTCCGCGTCCCCGACGGCGGTGATCCGGTCGCCGGTGACGGCCACGGCGGTGGTGGCAGGGCCCCCGGGGGTGAGGACGGGGCCGCCGGTGAAGAGCAGGTCAGCGTGCATGGTGCCTTTCCAGTGGATCGGTCGGAGCGGGCGGGCGGTTCCGGTGGATCCGCATCGTCCCAGTCCGGGCCGTGGAGAGCATCCCCGGGGTGGAAGGCGCGGCGGGGCGGACCGCCGCCCGGACACGCCCTCGGCGACTCCGTGCACGGACCGGGGATCCACGGTCACACTGATCGTCACGATCACCCAGAGGAGGCCGTACGCCATGACCCCGCCCCCCGCCCGCAGTGCCGAGCAGCGCAAGAAGGACACCCTCCACCGGCTGGAGAGCGATGTCGACGCGTGGGTCGCCACCGCCGGCCCCGACGGTGCCGCCCCGTATCTCGTGCCGCTGTCGTTCGTGTGGGACGGCACCTCGCTGCTGTTCGCCACGCCGGCCGAGAGCCCCACCGGCCGCAACCTCGTGGCCACCGGCCGGGCCCGTCTCGGCATCGGCCCCACGCGGGACGTCGTCCTGGTCGACGGCACCGTGCGGGCGGTGACGCCCGAGGACCTGCCCGAGGAGGACGCCGAGGTCTTCGCCGGGAAGACCGGCTTCGACCCGCGTCAGCTGGCCACCCGCTACCTGTACTTCAGGGTCCTCCCGGAGCGGATCCAGGCCTGGCGCGAGGAGAACGAGCTGCGCGGGCGGGAGCTGATGCGCGACGGGGAGTGGTTGCCCGCCGACTGAATCCGGGGGCCCGGGATATCCGCAGGGAAGAGGACACATCCCGGGAGGACCCATGGCACTGGTCAAAGCGGGCGTGGTCGTGCTGGACTGCGCGGAACCGGAAAAACTCGCGGAGTTCTACCGCGAGTTGCTGGACGGCGAGCGGACCACTGCGTCCGCCAACCTGGTGGAGGTCCGGGGCGCCGACGGCGTCCGGCTGGCCTTCCGGCGCGACGTCAACGCGACCCCGCCCAGCTGGCCGCGCCCCGAGAACTCGCTCCAGGCCCATCTCGACTTCCTCGTCGAGGACTTGGACGAGACCGAACGCCGGATCGTCGGCCTCGGCGGCCGCCCCCTCGAAACGAGGGACGCGGCGGGCCCCTACGAGGAACGCGGCTACGCCGATCCCGCCGGCCACTCCTTCACCCTCCGCCTGGTACCGCCGACGGCACCCAAACAGGGCTGACGCGGCCCGGTGACACCGAGGCGGACCGGCGGAGGCACTCGGGCGGGGCCGCGC
>NZ_JBEYXJ010000202.1:0-5773 GCF_040645015.1 Streptomyces sp. NPDC046881
CCTCGGGGGTCGCCACTGATATTGTCCGATGGCCCTCGTCCCCCCCCCGCCCCCCCCCACGGGCGTTCCCCACACCCCGGTGCGCCCACCCCCGTTCGCCCGCGTGTGCCTCACCTGTGGGACGTGTACTCCACGACCTGCTGGAACGTCGGCCGGTTCTGCCAGCTGATCCTGCCGTGCTTGATGCCGCCCAGGGTGCGCTGGACGATCGAGTCGGCGCACCACTGGTCGCCGGCCGAGCACTGGTCGTCGCCCGGGTAGACCTGCGCGGCGGTCAGGCCGGCCGCCTGCTTCAGGGTGCTGATCAGGATGTCCCGGCAGGCGGTGAGGCTGCCGTCGCCGCAGTACTTCCGGCCGAGCGGCCCCTGGACCGGTTCACCGAGCACCGACCGGATGTCCTTGTCGACATAGCTCCACCAGCCGTACTGGAAGGAGCTGCCGGCGTGCGAGCCGGTCGGGCCGTGGCCGGCGGACGGTGCCTCGTCGACCGGCAGGTTGTTCGTGATCGCGGTGTACAGGCCGTCGCCGAGCCCCGGCTGGAACTCGGCCTTGACCAGCAGCGGCCACCAGGCGTCCAGGATGCGGATCGCGTCGGCGTCGGCGTAGGTCTTCGAACCGGCCGACGTCTCGGTGCGCTTGGCGCCCGCGGTCACCCAGGCCTGGAGCCTGCTCACCGCCGCGGCGGCCGTGGAGTCGCTCACCGGCGAGGAGTTGACCACCTTGAGCAGCTTCGGCAGCACGTCCTCGGCGCGCAGATCGGCGAGGCCCGCGTCCGCCATGGCCTGCACCAGCTTGGCACGGGTCACCCCGCCGGCCGCGACCAGCTTCTTCACCCGGTCCTCCAGCAGGTTCCCGCGGTGCACCGAGCCGTCGCCCCAGGGCGCGGTCGTGTAGTCCTTGGCCTGCTTGTTGTTCCAGGAGACGTAGTAGTCCTGGTCGACGGAGTTGGGGTGCGCGGAGGCCGGG
Source organism: Streptomyces sp. NPDC046881 (assembly GCF_040645015.1). Lineage (NCBI taxonomy): Bacteria > Bacillati > Actinomycetota > Actinomycetes > Kitasatosporales > Streptomycetaceae > Streptomyces > Streptomyces sp. NPDC046881. The sequence goes on from NZ_JBEYXJ010000202.1 coordinate 967, forward strand.
GTGTAGTCGGCGGTGTTGGTGGCCGGGTCCCAGTTCCGCCACTCGTAGGCCGGCCGCGCCCACACCGGGAACTCGGTGTCGACGCCGCTCGCCCGGACCGGGTTGTCACCGCTGTTGTAGTAGGCGGTGTGCTGGGAGTCGGCGTAGAACCAGTTGAAGGTGTAGTTGATGTGCTGCGCCGCGCTCTGGAAGTCCTCGGGACCCTTGACGTAGTCGGGGTCGTTCAGCATCTGGAAGCCGATGATCGAGTCGGCCTCGTGCAGGTAGGAGGAGCGCAGGGTGGTGTAGGCGACCCTCTTGCCGCCGACGGTCGCCCGGTACTCCACCGGCCCGTACGCGGTCCGCCACACCCGCATGGTGTAGGAGCCCGCGGCGGTGCCGTCGGCCGTGGTCGGCTTCCAGGCGTTCTTCTGCTCGATCTTCTCCATGGCCGTGCAGGTGCCGTGGTACAGGTAGTGGTAGTCGTCCTGGCACAGCTCGACCGCGTAGGTGTCGATGATGTCCTGGCCGGAGGTGGTGGCGCTCCAGGAGTAGTCCTGGCCGCGGCCGAGTTCGACGTACATGCTCAGGCCCGCGAAGGAGGCGCCGCGGGCGCTGATGCCGGGGCCCTGGATCTCCTGGAGCATCAGCAGCTGCGGGGCGAAGTAGCCGGTCTGCGGTCCGAAGACGGCGATCGGGTGGCCGCTCGCGGTGGACTTGCCGCTCACCACGAGGGCGTTGGACATGCCGCGCCGCGCCGAGCCGAGGGCGGTCTTCGCGGCGTCGGCGGTGGCGCTCTTCGCGGCCGCGGTGCCGGCGCCGCCCGTGCGGTCGTAGACGAGCGGTTCCTGGGTCACCGAGCCGGCGTCGGGCAGGGCCTCGCCCTGGGCATCGGCGGGCTTGGCGCCGTACGGGAAGCTCTCGCCGTTGTGGACGGTGAGCACGGCCTCGGGGTCGTTGCGCTCGCGGAAGGACTCCCAGACCCTGGTGCCCTCCTCGACCCCGTACCTGGCCTGGGCGGCGAGCAGGGAGACGGCGTTGTTCACCTCGCCGCCGCCGCCGGAGCCGAACAGCGAGCCGATCACGGAGGCCAGCGCGACCAGGTCGGTGACCTTGAAGTGCTCTATGGTGCCGGCGTTGGTGATCGAGTCCTTGTGGCCGGTCAGGACGTACTCGCCGGGGAAGTAGCGGCCCCTGTCGGAGGCGTCGATGTAGGAGTTGACGCCGTCCAGGTAGGCCTTGACGTCGGCGAGGGCCTGCCGGCCGCGGGCGCCGTTGCGGGCGACCGCGTTGTCGATCTGCGCCTGGAGGTCGGCCTCGGTGTACGGCGCGTTGCGGTAGAACTGCTGCTCTAGGCCCTGGTTGGCGGGGGCGCCGCCGGCGAAGGAGGTCAGTCGGCCGCGGCCCACGTGCCGGAAGACGTCCATCAGCCACAGCCGGTCCTCGGCCGCCGCGAACCCGGCGCCGAACTCGGTGCCGTACCGGGTGGTGCCTGTGATGTGCGGCACACCGGTCTTCTTGTCGCGGACGATCGTCACGTCGCCGCGGCCGGCCGGTTTCTCGGTGGAGGCGACCTGGTCGGCGGGGACGCCGAACGAGGAGTCGTTGAAGAACGTGTTGATCGTGGCGTCGGTCAGGCCCTTGTAGCCCCCGGCCAGGTTGGCGTAGGGGCCGAGCTGGTCCTCGGCGTGCGCGGGCTGGGTGCCGAAGGCCTGGTTCAGCAGGATCTGGGCGAGCGTCGCGTTGCCGTTCTCGCCGGGCGGGAGAATGTCGGAACACCGGCCGCCGCAGTAGTCGTTGGCGGCGGTGACGTCGGCCGCCGCCACCGCGGTCCCGGTGAGCGGGGAGAGAAGACCGGCAATGAGGACGCATACCGACGCGGTCTTCAGGAACCCGGGGAGTCGGCGGGACGTTCTCAGTCCGTCAAGGGTGATACGTGGGGTTCGCCGTGGCATGGCAGCTCCTAGCGACAGGGGTGACCGGACGTTACCGCCGGTATCCCCCCGTTAAAAGATGAACATGCGTCACGTTCTGGAGTCCGCAAGGAGATCCGGAGAAGAGATGGAGCCGAATCGCCTGTCGATACGTCTATTCGGCGACGTCCGTGCGACGACGCCGAAGTGACCGAGGTACAGGTGCAGGTGTGACGGAGGTGCAGGGCGATGGCCGGTTTCCGGAGTCTGGCAAGACAGGTACGCGATCCGGACTGTGATCTGGCGCTGCGGCGGTACTCGCTGCGCAAGTGCCTGGAGAAGTTCGCCCCTTACGGGCATCGGGCGACCTGGGACCATCTGTGCTCCCGGGCGGGTTTCGGTCCCGAGGACCGCTCCCCCGATCCGGCGCGGCTCGTGGCCGCACTGGAGGAGCTGGAGGAGGCCCGTGACGTCTGGCTCGCCTACGAGACCGACTTCACGGAGCGACGCAGGAAGGAGAAGCACGACGGGCTGCGCCGGCCCGGCAGTGTGGACGACTGGCACCGGCTGACCTGGGGCGGGTTCGGGGTGGCCTGGTGCGACGACCCGCGGGTGCATCCCGAGGAGCCGCTGGCGGAGGTGCTGCGCCGGCTGATCGCCGCGCTGGAGCGGGAGCCGGGCTCCGCGTGCCCGGTCTGCGGCGGGGAACGGCTGGTCTGGAGGTACGGCCTGGACCACGAGCCGTCGTCCGGCCCGGTCTGCACGGACTGCGGGATCCTGGTGCCGCGGCCCGTCCTGAACGCGCAGGCCCTCGAGTACGCCAGGCGGGGACGCCTGCTGATGTCGGCCTGAGAGTGGCCGGCACCGGTGCCGGGGGTGCGCTGGGGATGCCGCACCCCTCTCGTGGGGGCCCGGGGGCCGTTGTCGGTGGTGACTGGCACCATCGGGTCATGGTGCAGGTGTGTCTCAACGGGCGCCGCTCGGCCGCCGACGGCGCGGGCGTCCCGATGTCCCCGGAGGACCTGGCCCGTTCGGCCGCCGAAGCGGTGGCGGCCGGGGCCACCTCGGTGCATGTCCATCCGAAGACGCCGTGCGGGCGGGACAGTCTGTCCCCGCGCGTCCTCGGTCCGGCGCTGGAGGCGATACGGGCGCGGGTGCGGGTGCCGGTCGGGGTGACCACCGGGGCCTGGGCCGAGCCCGAACCGGCGGCCCGGCTCGACCGGGTGCGCTCCTGGTCGGTGCTGCCCGACTTCGCCTCGGTCAACTGGCACGAGCCGGGCGCCGAGGAGGTCGCCGCGGAGCTGCTCGGCAAGGGGGTGGCCGTGGAGGCGGGCATCTGGTCCGGCACCGGGGGCGCGGGGCGCTTCGCGGCCTCGCCGCTCGGGCCGAGGGTGCTGCGGGTGCTGGCCGAGGTGACCGACCCGGACCCGGCGACCGCCGAGGCGTCGGCGCGGGCGCTGCTGGCGGAGCTGGGCACGGCGCACGGCCGGCCGGTACTGCTGCACGGCGAGGAGGGCGGCACCTGGCCGGTCCTCCGGCTGGCGGCCCGCCTGGGCCTGACCACCCGGATCGGCCTGGAGGACACACTGCTCCTCCCGGACGGCCAACGAGCGCGTTCCAACGCCCAGTTGGTGACGGAGGCACTGCGCACGGCGTAGGAACCGGCCGCCGGCCGCGACGCCCGCCGCACGATCCGGGCGCGGCCCGCCGCGGTTCCCCAGGGGCGCGGGGAACGGCGCGAACGGCCACGACGGATCCGCGGACGGCGGTGGGCGGAGGGCGGTCGGCGGAAAGCCTCTCCCCGTGGCCGGTTCCTCAGCGGCCTTCGGCGAAGAGCCTGGAGCCGGTCAGGCGTTCGCCGAAGACGTCGTCCGGGTTGGACAGGACGCACGTCTCCAGGGAAAGGCACCCGCAGCCGATGCAGTCGGCGAGGTGGTCGCGCAGACGGTTCAGCTGGCTGATCCGCTCCTCCAGCTCCGAGCGCCACCGCTCCGACAGCCGCGCCCAGTCCTCCCTGGTCGGCGTGCGTTCCTCGGGCAGTTCGGACAGGGCGTCCCGGATCGTGGCGAGCGGGATGCCGACCCGCTGGGCCGCGCGGACGAAGGCGACCCGGCGCAGGGTGTCACGGCTGTACCGGCGCTGGTTGCCGGGGGTGCGCCGGCTGGAGATCAGGCCTTTGGACTCGTAGAAGTGCAGGGCGGACACCGCGGCTCCGCTGCGTGCGGACAACTGGCCGACGGTCAGCTCGTGGATCTTCTCGGGAATCTGGGGCACCTCTCAGAGACTACAGAGACCTTTCGCCGCCCCCGGCCCGTCGTCCGTTGACATCGCCCCTCGACCCGAGCATGCTAAGCAGTCGCTTAGAGATGCGAGCGAGAGGGCCGGGAACATGGCAGAACCGAGGATCTTCAATTCCCCCGACGAGCTGCGGGCAGCCGTGGGCGAGCAGCTGGGCTACACCGACTGGCTGGAGATCGACCAGAAGCGGATCGACCTGTTCGCCGAGGCGACCGGGGACCACCAGTGGATCCACGTGGACCCGGAGAAAGCCGCCGCGGGACCGTTCAAGACGACCATCGCCCACGGTTACCTCACCCTGTCGCTGATCCCACTCTTCGGGCCGCAGCTCATCCAGGTGGAGGGCGTGACGATGGGCGTGAACTACGGGACGAACAAGGTCCGCTTCCCCTCGCCCGTCCCCGTCGGGTCCCGGGTGCGCGCCACCGCGAAGATCACCGGGGTCGAGGACGTCACCGGCGGTGTGCAGGTGACGGTCGCCTTCACCGTGGAGCGCGAGGGCGGCGACAAGCCGGTGTGCGTGGCGGAGTCGGTGGCCCGGTACTACCTCTAGGGCCTCTCTTCCGGATCTTGCCGGTGTCGCGGGGCTTGGCACGCACATCTGCGGCGTTGTCGTC
>NZ_JBEYXJ010000203.1:0-5756 GCF_040645015.1 Streptomyces sp. NPDC046881
CAAACCCCCCCGGGACCTGGGAAGGCGCCCTGCACGTCGGCCCGTGGGGGGACCGGCGTCTCAGGGCGCCTTCCGCTTTCTCCGTCGCCACGGCCGCCCAAGCGGCGCGGGGAACTACGCGACCCGCCACCAGCCGGCCCGCAGCCGCCCACGCCCTTCAGTGCCCTTCAGTGGCACACCCTTGGGCGCACCCGGCCTGGAGCAACCCGCGCCGGTGTGGGGCACCGACAAACGCGGCCCCCTCACCGGCCAGGTGTCAGCGCTCCTCGACCGGCACGAAGTCGCGCAGCTCCACACCCGTGTAGATCTGGCGCGGGCGGCCGATGCGGGAGCCGGGCTCCTTGATCATCTCGGTCCACTGGGCGATCCAGCCCGGGAGCCGGCCGAGGGCGAAGAGGACCGTGAACATCTCGGTCGGGAAGCCCATGGCGCGGTAGATCAGGCCGGTGTAGAAGTCGACGTTCGGGTACAGCTTGCGCTCGACGAAGTAGTCGTCGGACAGCGCGTGCTCCTCCAGCTTCAGGGCGATGTCGAGGAGCTCGTCCTCCTTGCCCAGCGCGGAGAGCACATCGTGCGCGGCGGCCTTGATGATCTTGGCGCGCGGGTCGAAGTTCTTGTAGACCCGGTGGCCGAAGCCCATCAGCCGGACGCCGTCCTCCTTGTTCTTCACCTTGCGGATGAAGGTGTCGACGTCGGAACCGGAGTCGCGGATGCCTTCCAGCATCTCCAGCACGGACTGGTTCGCACCGCCGTGCAGCGGGCCCCACAGCGCGTTGATGCCGGCCGAGATGGAGGCGAACATGTTGGCCTGCGAGGAGCCGACGAGGCGGACCGTGGAGGTCGAACAGTTCTGCTCGTGGTCGGCGTGCAGGATCAGCAGCTTGTCCAGCGCGGAGACGACGACCGGGTCCAGCTCGAACTCGTCGGCCGGCACCGAGAAGGTCATGCGCAGGAAGTTCTCGACGTAACCGAGGTCGTTGCGCGGGTAGACGAACGGGTGGCCGATCGACTTCTTGTACGCGTACGCGGCGATCGTCGGAAGCTTCGCGAGCAGCCGGATCGTGGAGAGGTCGCGCTGCTTCTCGTCGAACGGGTTGTGGCTGTCCTGGTAGAAGGTCGACAGCGCCGAGACGACCGAGGACAGCATCGCCATCGGGTGGGCGTCCCGCGGGAAGCCCTTGTAGAAGTTCTTGACGTCCTCGTGCAGCAGGGTGTGCCGCGTGATGTCGTTCTTGAACGTGGAGAGCTCGTCGACGGTCGGCAGCTCGCCGTTGATCAGCAGGTACGCCACCTCGAGGAAGGTGGAGCGTTCGGCCAGCTGCTCGATGGGGTAGCCGCGGTAGCGGAGGATGCCCGCCTCGCCGTCGAGGTAGGTGACCGCGGATTTATAGGCGGCCGTGTTGCCGTACCCGCTGTCCAGGGTCACCAGACCGGTCTGGGCGCGGAGCTTCCCGATGTCGAAGCCCTTGTCACCGACGGTGCTGTCGACCACCGGGTAGGTGTACTCGCCGTCGCCGTACCGCAGTACTACAGAGTTGTCGCTCACGTCTTCCCTCACCGACGTAGTGCCTCATCTTCGAGGTGCCCTGACTGTCTCTACCATCCCCCATTTGGCTCAGGAGAGTGCACTCGGGGTCGACCATTGGGCCTATTGGCGGCACTCAGTGCCGCCAACCTGCTCATCCTGCCCCCTCCGAGGGGCATCCGGAAGTGCTCTGTGACCTTCACGACTCATTTGATCGATCATTTTTTGTACCGAGCCTGAAGTCGAGGGCCGTACAGCGCCGTCCCGCCGACACCGTGCGCACCGCCTGCCCGATCGCCCTGCGGGAACCGACGAGGACGACCAGCCGACGGGCCCGCGTCACCGCCGTGTAGAGCAGGTTCCGCTGGAGCATCATCCACGCCCCCGTGGTGACGGGGATCACCACCGCGGGATATTCACTGCCCTGCGAGCGGTGAATGGTCACCGCGTAGGCGTGCGCCAGTTCGTCCAGCTCGTCGAATTCGTACGGAACCTCCTCATCCTCGTCCGTCAGCACGGTCAGGCGCTGGTCGACCGGATCGAGCGAGGTGACGACACCCACGGTGCCGTTGAAGACACCGTTCTTCCCTTTCTCATAATTGTTGCGGATCTGGGTGACCTTGTCGCCGACACGGAAGACCCGGCCACCGAACCGCTTCTCCGGCACATCGGGCCGCCCGGGCGTGATGGCCTGCTGGAGCAGCCCGTTGAGCGCGCCCGCCCCGGCCGGCCCCCGGTGCATCGGCGCCAGCACCTGCACGTCCCGGCGCGGGTCCAGCCCGAACTTGGCCGGAATCCGCCGCGCGGCCACGTCGACGGTGAGCCGGCCGGCCGCCTCCGTGTCGTCCTCGACGAAGAGGAAGAAGTCCTTCAGCCCGTCGGTGAGCGGATGCTGCCCCGCGTTGATCCGGTGCGCGTTGGTGACGACACCGGACTGCTGGGCCTGCCGGAAGACCCGGGTGAGCCGGACGGCCGGGACGGGGCTGCCGTCGGCCAGCAGGTCCCGCAGGACCTCACCGGCACCGACGCTCGGCAGCTGGTCCACGTCTCCCACGAAGAGCAGATGGGCCCCCGGCGGTACGGCCTTCACCAGCTTGTTGGCGAGCAGCAGGTCCAGCATCGACGCCTCGTCCACGACCACCAGGTCGGCGTCCAGCGGCCGGTCCCGGTCGTAGGCCGCGTCGCCGCCCGGCTTCAGCTCCAGCAGCCGGTGCACGGTGGAGGCCTCCGCGCCGGTCAGCTCCGCCAGCCGCTTGGCCGCCCGGCCGGTCGGGGCGGCCAGCACCACCTTGGCCCGCCGGGCCCGGGCCAGCTCCACGATCGAGCGCACGGTGAACGACTTCCCGCACCCCGGCCCACCGGTGAGGACGGCGACCTTCTCGGTCAGCGCGAGCCTCACGGCCGCCTCCTGCTCGGGTGCGAGGTCCACCCCGGTGCGCGACTTCAGCCACCCGAGCGCCTTGCCCCAGTCCACGTCCCGGAAGCCCGGCATCCGGTCCTGGTCCGTGCGCAGCAGCCGCAGCAGCTGGGCGGACAGGGACAGTTCGGCCCGGTGGAAGGGCACGAGGTAGACGGCGCTGACCGGCTCCCCGCCGCCGTCGGGCCCGGGCACCTTCTCCCGTACGACCCCCGGATCGGCCCCCTCCTCAGGCGCTCGGCCCAGCTCGGCGAGACACTCGATGACCAGCCCGGTGTCGACCTGGAGCAGCTTGACCGCGTCGGCGATCAACCGCTCCTCCGGCAGGAAGCAGTGCCCCTGGTCGGCGGACTGCGACAGCGCGTACTGAAGGCCGGCCTTGACCCGCTCCGGGCTGTCGTGCGGGATGCCGACCGACTGGGCGATCTTGTCGGCGGTCAGGAAGCCGATGCCCCAGACGTCGGCGGCCAGCCGGTACGGCTGCTCCTTGACGACCGAGATCGACTCGTCGCCGTACTTCTTGTAGATCCGCACCGCGATGGACGTGGACACCTCGACGGTCTGCAGGAAGAGCATGACCTCCTTGATCGCCTTCTGCTCCTCCCAGGCGTCGGCGATCTTCTTGGTGCGCTTCGGTCCGAGCCCCGGCACCTCGATCAGCCGCTTCGGCTCCTCCTCGATGATCCGCAGCGTGTCCAGCCCGAAGTGCTGCGTGATCCGGTCGGCGAAGACCGGCCCGATCCCCTTGACCAGCCCGGAGCCCAGATAGCGCCGGATGCCCTGGACGGTGGCCGGCAGCACGGTCGTGTAGTTCTCGACGTGGAACTGCTTGCCGTACTGGGGATGCGAGCCCCAGCGGCCCTCCATCCGCAGGGACTCCCCCACCTGGGCACCGAGCAGCGCGCCGACCACGGTGAGGAGGTCGCCGGCGCCTCTTCCGGTGTCGACCCGGGCCACCGTGTAGCCGTTCTCCTCGTTGACGTACGTGACCCGCTCCAGCACCCCTTCGACCACGGCAAGCCGCCGCTCACCGGTCTGGGTCCCCGCCTGTTGCGCCATGATCCGACGGTACCGGTGGGGTGTGACACCGGGTTACCGGATCAGGGGCGGGGGTGCGCCTTGAGTGCCTGGATGAAGGCGGTGAAGGTGGGGGTGGGGAAGGTGAGGGGGGTGCGGGTGGGGGCTTTCGAGTCACGGATGGCCGTGCGGGTGGGGGTGGTGGCCACTTCTACACACTCGTTGCCGTCGCCCTCCCCGGAGTAGGACGATTTCCGCCAGTCGAGGTGGTTCATGGGCTGCTCACAGCTCCTTCGCCAGCGCGTGAATGAAGTCGCGCGACCGATCGGGCTCAAGTGATACGGCCTCCACCTTACGGAAGCGCGTTCGATAGGTGTTGAGCTGGGCCTCCGAGTCGATGAAGACAGAACCGTGAGGCGCGTCGCGTACCACGGTGTCCAGCTTGGGCAGCGGACCTCCGACGTACGTCATGGTGCTGGAGGCCCTGGCGAAGCCGTCCACGCTGCACGGGCTGGCGGGATTGGTGGAGACGGCGGAGCTGCTGGCGACGGAGCTGGTGTCGAACGCGGTGCGGCACACCAAGGGGCCGGCGGCGTTGCGGGTGCGGCGCTCCCCGCAGGGGGTGGTGTGGATCGGGGCGTGGGACACGGACCCCGCGCCACCGGAGCCGCCGGTGCCGTTGGGGCGGGTGCTGGAGTCGGAGGAGGGGCGGGGGCTGGGGCTGGTGACGGCCTGTGCCCGGGACTGGGGCTGGCAGCCGTCGGCGCGGTTCGGGGACTGGGGGAAGTACGTGTGGTGCGAACTTGCGGCGGCGTAGCTCGTTGATCACGTCGTACGAAAGGAGAGCTGATGGTCGGCTCGTCGCATGAGGCGCTGCACCGGATCTTCCAGAAGGATCCGACGCTGCTGACGAAGGCGTTACAGAAGGTGCTGCATGTGCCGTTCCCTGAGCCGAGGGAGATCGCGGCGCTGAACGTGGACCTCACCGAGATCGAACCGGTTGAGCGTCGGGTGGACACGCTGTTGCGGGCGGAGACGGACGAGGGCACGTATCTGCTCGTGGTGGAGTCGCAGGGCAGGGTGGACGACCGGAAGCGGGGCAGTTGGCCGTACTACCTGTCGTACCTGTACGAGAAGTACCGGTGCGAGCCGGTGCTCATCGTCATCACGCAGAGCAGTGCTACGGCGAAGTGGGCCTCGCGTCCGATCCGGCTCGGTTTCCCGGGGTGGGACTCGTTGACGGTGCGTCCGCTGGTGCTGGGGCCGGACAACGTGCCGGTGATCGCGGACGAGCGGCAGGCCGAGCGGGATGTCCCTCTTGCGGTGCTGTCGGCGATGACACACGGGCGTGGTCCGCAGGCTCCGGCCATACTGGAATCCCTGGCATCCGCCCTGCGGACCATCGACCCCGACAGTGCCGCGGTCTTCGTGCAGTTCGTCGACTCGTGCCTGGCCGATCCCCAGGCGAAGCAGATGTGGAGGGAATTGATGACGGCGATCCAGTACTTCTGGCGACACCCGCTGGCCGAGCAGGTGAGGGAAGAGGGGCGGGAGCAGGGCCGGGCCCTGGCCAAGGCCGAGATGATCGTCCGCATCCTGGAGTGGCGAGGAATCTCGGTGCCCGAGGATGTCCGCCAGCGCGTCGAGAACTGCACGGACCTCGACCAGCTGGAGGTCTGGGCCCAGCGCGCCGTCCACGCGGCCGAGGCGACGGAGTTGTTCCCCGAGGAGTGAGCACGTGACCGTCGGGCCGCTCGCTTCTCGGCCAGTGTCGGGCTTCCACGGTCCGCGTCAAGG
>NZ_JBEYXJ010000204.1:0-5663 GCF_040645015.1 Streptomyces sp. NPDC046881
AGCGACCGCAGATGCCAGGCCAGCCGGTTCGCCCGCTCGTCCACCTCCCGGTACGACAGCGACACCCCACCCGCGACCACGGCCACCGCGTCCGGAGTCCGCGCCACCTGCTCCTCGAACAGCGCGTGCAACGTCCCCGTCACCGGCACCACCGGCCCCTGCGTGCCCGCCGACGCCAGGATCAGCTCCCGCTCCCCCGCCGGCAGGTACACCGCCCGCGCATCACCCTCCGGATCCGCCGCCATCGCCTCCAGCACCGCCCGGAACATCCCCGCCAGCCGCTCGGCGTGCTCCTGGGCAAGAACGTGGGAGGTGGAGCGCAGGCTCAGGATGCCGTCGAGGGCGGTGACGGTGAGCGCGAACTCGTTCGGGGCGTCGTTGAAGCCCCAGCCGTCCTCGGCCTGCTCGTCGTCCATCCGGTGGAAGTCGAGGTAGCCGAAGAAGACGTCGACCAGGCGCCCGGCGCCCCGGTCCTGCTGGATGGCCGGCATCGGGAAGTGCCGGTGCGGCCAGGCCTCGATCTCCCGTGCCGAGACCTGCTCGACCAGTTCGCGCCAGGTACGGGCGCTGCGGTCGACGGGGAACGGCAGGGTGTTGAGGTAGGTGCCGTACAGCCGGTCGGCGCCCGCGGCCTCCGGCCGGGAGTGGGTGACCAGGCCGGCGTGGTAGCGCGGCTCGTCGGTGAGCTGGCCCATCACCTTCATGAACGCGGCGACCAGCACGCTCTTCACGGACGTCTTCGCGGCACGGGCCAGCTCCCGCAGCGGCGCGTCGAGGTCGGCGAACCGGGTGCCGGCGCGCACCACCTCGGCGGGCCGGGTCGGGTCGCCGCGCCAGGCCTCGGGAAGGGTGGCCTTGGCGTGCCGGGCGACCAGGTCCTGCCAGTAGGCGCGGTCCTCCGCCGAGCCCAGGGCGGCCAGTTCGGCGGCGATGGAGTCGGCGAAGCGCACCTCCGGCGCCCGGTACGGCTCCGGCTCCACGCCGTCGCGCAGGCTCTGGTAGAGGCGGACCAGGTCGACCAGGAAGAGCTGGTTGCTCCAGCCGTCCATCACGGCGTGGCTCTGCGTGAAGGTGCACAGCCAGCCGTCGTCGCCCAGCAGGTGCGCGTACACCCGCAGCAGCGGCTCGTCGCCGGCGAAGTCGAACGGCCGGCCGCGTTCCTCGGCGACGAACGCCAGCATGCTCTCCCGCTGTGCGTCGGCCGGGAGCCCGCTCAGGTCGCGCAGGGCGACGGGCACGTCGGCTTCGGCGTGCACCAGTTGCAGCGGGCGCGAGTAGCCGGTCAGCGCGGCCGTGGTGCGCAGGGCGTCGTGGCGGGCGACCAGGGTGGCGACGGCGGTGCGGAAGGCCGCCTCGTCGAAGGGGCGGTCGTCGTGGACGCGGTAGACGTTCACGTTGTGGTAGTTGCGCTGCTCGCTGTCGGCGAGGGTCTCCACGAGCATGCCGGTCTGCACCAGCGACAGCGGGTAGGCGTCGGTTACGCCCGCGGGCAGCTTCCGCCGGTCCTCGTCGCCGATCAGCGCGAACGGCGCGACTCCGGCGGGGGTGTCGGCGGCCGGCTCGGTGCGTCCGGACAGCGCGCCGGCCAGGCCGGCCACCGTACGGTGGGCGAAGACGTCCCGGACGGACACGGCGAGGCCGGTGGCGCGCAGGGCGCCGATCAGGGCGACGGCGCGGATCGAGTCACCGCCCAGCTCGAAGAAGCTGTCGTGCACGCCGACCCGTTCGGCGCCGAGCACCTCGCTCCACACCGCGGCGAGCCGCTCCTCCAGCGGGGTGCGCGGCGCGGTGTGCTCGTCGGTGGTGTACGCCTCGCTGCCGGGGGCGGGCAGGGCCGCGCGGTCCAGCTTGCCGTTGGCGGTCAGCGGGATGGCCGGCAGGGCCACGAACGCCGTCGGCAGCATGTACTCGGGCAGGGTGCGGGCGAGCCGCTCGTGCAGCCGCGCCGGGGCCACGGCGGTGTCGGCGCTGTCGTCGGCGGCGACGAGGTAGGCCACGAGCCGCTGTTCGCCGGGGTGGTCCTCGCGCAGCACCACGCGGGCGTCGGCGATGCCGGGCTGCTCGGCGAGCGCGGTCTCGATCTCGCCGAGTTCGATGCGGTAGCCGCGGATCTTGACCTGGCCGTCGCCGCGGCCGAGGAAGTCGACGCTGCCGTCGGCGAGCATCCGCACCCGGTCGCCGCTGCGGTACAGGCGGGCACCGGGCGGGCCGAACGGGTCGGGTACGAACTTCTCGGCGGTCAGCTCCGGGCGGCCGAGGTAGCCGCGGGCCACGCCCGCCCCGCCGATGTACAGCTCGCCGGGCACACCGGTCGGGACCGGCTGGAGGCGGTCGTCGAGGACGTACATGGTGACGCCGGGCAGCGGGCCGCCGATCGGCATGATCTCCGGCAGGGTGCCGGCGTCCCGCGGCCCGGGCACCTCCCAGGTGCAGGTGCCGACGGACGTCTCGGTGGGGCCGTACTCGTTGACCAGCCGGGTGGCGGGGGCCAGGGCGTGCCAGGCCGCCACGACGGGGCGGCGCAGCGCCTCGCCGGCCACCACGAGCAGCGGCGCCAGCCGGGCCGCCTGCTCCGCGTCCATCTGGTGGGTGAGCACCTCCAGGTGGGCGGGGGTGAGCTTCACGAAGGCGTACGGCGCCTGCGCGGCCAGGGCCTCGCCGAGCTGCCCGAGGTCGAGGTCCTGCGGGAACGTGTGCACCGCCTGGCCGGCGACGAGCGGCGCCCACAGGTTGGGCACGACCAGGTCGAAGGCGACGGAGGAGAACAGCGGGGCACCGCCGCCGGCGCCGGTGAGCTCGTCGCGGGCCCAGCGGACGTGGCCCGCGAGGCCGCCGTGCGGGACGAGCACGCCCTTGGGCCGGCCGGTGGAGCCGGAGGTGTAGATGACGTAGGCGAGCCGGGCCGGGTCGTCGGTCCGCTCGGGGGCGCGGCCGGGCCGGGCGGCCAGCGCGGCCCGCTCCCGGTCCAGCTGGACGGTCGTGACCGGGGCATCGGCGGCTGCCCGATCCGCTGCCCGGTCCGCGTAGGCGGACTGTGTGAGCAGCACGGCGGCGCCCGCGTCGGCGAGGATGCCGCCCACCCGGTCGGCCGGGAACGACGGGTCCATCGGCACGTAGGCGCCGCCCGCCTTCCACACCGCGAGCAGGGCGGTGACGAGGTCGGCGCCCCGGTCGAGCAGCACCCCGACCACGGACTCCGTCGTCACCCCGAGCGCGGCCAGGTGGTGGGCGAGCCGGTTGGCGCGGGTGTCCAGCTCGGCGTAGCTCAGCCGGGTGCCGCCGTCGACGACCGCGACCGCGTCGGGGCTGCGCCGGGCCTGCTCCTCGAACAGCTGCAGCACGGTGTGCGGGACGGGTTCGGCGGGGTGGACGGCCCAGGCGCCGGTCAGCCGGTCCCGTTCGTCGGCGGGCAGCAGCGGGCGCCGGGCGTCGCCGGTGAAGTCGGCGGCCATCGCCTCCAGGACCGTACGGAACATGGCGCCGATCCGGTCGGCGTGCTCCGGGGCCAGGGACCGGGTGTCGGCGGTCAGGAAGATGCTCTTCACCCGTGAGGAGATGGTCAGCGGGAACTCGGTGGGGCTGTCGTCGATGCCGACGGCGTCGTCCACCAGGCCCGCGTCGACCTGCCGGAAGTCCTGGTAGTTGAAGAAGACGTCGATGAGCCGGCCGCTGACACCGGTGTCGCGCTGCACGGCGGGCAGCGGGTAGCGGCGGTGCGCCCAGCTCTCCACCTCGCGTGCGAAGACCCCGCGGACGAGGTCCAGCCAGGTGCCGGGTATCCGGTCGAAGGCCAGCGGGAGCGTGTTGAGGTACATGCCGTAGACGCGGTCGGCGCCGGTGACCTCGGGCCGTACGTCGTAGACGAGGCCGGCGTGGAACCGGGAGGCGTCGGTGAGCTGGCTGAGCACCTTGCCGTACGCGGCGATCATCACGCTCTTCAGCGAGGCCTGTGCCTCGGCGGCCAGGGCGCGCAGCCGCGGCTCCAGGTCGTCCCAGAGCACGCGGACGTGGTACTTGCCGCGCGGGGCGTCGGGGGCGCCGGCCCAGGCGGTGGGCAGGGTGAACTTCTCGTAGTCGGCGACCACCCCGCTCCAGTACGTCCGGTCCTCGGTGCCGGCCAGGGAGGCCAGCTCGCCGGCGACGGAGTCGGCGAAGCGCACGGCGGGCCGCTCGTACGGCTCGGGCTCCACGCCGTCGCGGAACCGGTGGTAGCAGGTGAGCAGCTCCATCAGGAGCGAGTGGTAGCTCCAGCCCTCCATGATCGGGTGGCATTCCGTGACGGAGATCCACCAGTGGCCGTCGGCCACATGGGCGTGGAACCGCATCAGCCCCGGCACTTCGAGGTCGAAGGCGTGGGCGCGCTCCTGCCGGACGAAGTCCGCCAGCGACTCCTGCAGCGCGTCGGGGGCGAGATCGCGCAGGTCGCGCACGCCGACGGTCACCTCGGCCCGCTCGTGCACCATCTGCAGCGGTACGGAGTAGCCCGTCAGGTGCAGCGAGGTGCGCAGCATGTCGTGGCGGGCGGCGACCTCGCGGGCGGCCCGGTGGAAGGCGGCCGGGTCGAAGGGCCGCTCGTCCAGGATCCGGAAGCAGCTGCAGTTGTGGTAGTGGTTCTTCTCCTCGTCCGCGAGCATCTCGATGACCATGCCGGTCTGGATCTGCGACAGCGGATAGGCGTCGACGATCCCCTCGGGCAGCCGGGCCCGGTCCTCGTCGGGGATCAGTGTGAACGGCGCGACGAGCGCGAGGTCGTCGGCCTCCAGCGTGGCCCGGCCGGTGAGGAGTTCGCCCAGTTCGGCGACGGTACGACGGTCGAAGACGTCCCGCACGGTGAGGTCGAAGCCCTGTTCGCGCAGGGCGCCGACGAGGGAGACCGCGCGGATGGAGTCGCCGCCCAGGTCGAAGAACCCGTCGTGCACACCGACCCGCTCGACCTCCAGGGCCTCGGCCCAGACGGCGGCGACGCGTTCCTCGACGGGGGTGCGCGGGGCGACGTACCGGGACGCCGCGTAGGCGGTGCGGTCCGGGGCCGGCAGGGCGCGCCGGTCGAGCTTGCCGTTGGCGGTCAGCGGCAGCCGCTCCAGCGTGACGAACGCCGCCGGCACCATGTAGTCGGGCAGGTCCCGGGAGAGGAACGTCCGCAGTTCGGCGGCGTCGGGTGCGTCGTCCGCCACCGGCACCAGGTAGGCGACGAGCTGCTCGTCGCGGACGACGGCGACGGCCTCACGGATACCGGGATGATCGGCCAGTACGGCCTCGATCTCGCCGAGTTCGATCCGGTAGCCGCGGATCTTGACCTGGTCGTCGGCGCGGCCCAGGAACTCCAGACTGCCGTCCGGCCGGCGCAGGGCGAGGTCCCCGGAGCGGTAGAGCCGGGCACCGGGCGGACCGAACGGGTCGGGCACGAACCGCTCGGCGGTCAGCTCCGGCCGGTTCAGGTAGCCCCGGGCCACACCGGGACCGCCGACGTGGATCTCACCGGGCACGCCGATCGGCACCAACCGGCCGTCCGCGTCGAGGAGGTGGACCGTCAGGTCGCCCAGGGGAAGCCCGACCGGGTTCCCGGCGCCGCTCGCCAGGTCCGTCTCGACCACCCGGTAGTAGGTGGTGTGGACGGTGGTCTCGGTGATGCCGTACATGTTCACCAGCGCCGGCTGCTCCAG
>NZ_JBEYXJ010000205.1:0-5591 GCF_040645015.1 Streptomyces sp. NPDC046881
CGCCGATGTGGTCCTCGTGGCCGTGGGTGAGGACCACGGCCACGATGTCGTCCAGCCGGTCCCGGATCGAGGTGAAGTCCGGCAGGATCACGTCCACGCCGGGCTGCGTCTCCTCGGGGAACAGCACGCCACAGTCGACGATCAGCAGCTTGCCCGCGTGCTCGAAGACGGTCATGTTGCGGCCGATCTCACCCAGGCCGCCCAGGGCGATGACCCGCAGCCCTCCTACAGGCAAGGGAGGAGCGGCTTTCAGTTCCGGGTGCGGATGACTCATACCCTGACGGTACCCGGAGAGCGGGACAGGTGATCCATTGCCTGTGCGATCTCCTTTTCCCGACGGAGCGGGGCACCCGCAACGTGCCTCGGCAGGATCGGTGGCCGAACTGTTCGCCCGGTGCTGGAGAAGATCTCGTGCACCCTCCCGTGTTTTCCGGCGTTCGCCGCCTCCCGGCGGGCCTCGGGAGGGGCCGGTCACGCATGATCGGTGGGGCCCACCCGAAGAACAGTCGGCGGCGGGGAGAGGCCATGCCTCGCCGCAGCCTTGTGCAGAAGAAGGGCGCGAAGCTGCTTGATCACCATCGGCCGAGCCTCACGGGCGACCCAGCCCTTCGTTCCGGGCCGGATGTCGGCGCGTTTTCGCTAGCGGCTTCCGTCATGCCGTTATAGCGTTGTGATCAGCAGTCGTGGTTCCGAAGTTCCGTTCGCCCGTGATCGCCTCACGGGCGTTCTTGCTGTTCAGCACATCTCCGGACCAGGGCGATCACCTCCCGGTCGCGCAGCGTGCGTGCCCGGTTTCCCTCAAAGGAGACAGTCATGGCCAAGGGCACAGTGAAGTGGTTCAACAGCGAGAAGGGCTTCGGCTTCATCGAGCAGGAGGGCGGCGGCCCCGACGTCTTCGCCCACTACTCCAACATCGCCAGCCAGGGCTACCGCGAGCTGCAGGAGGGCCAGAAGGTCGAGTTCGACGTCACGCAGGGCCAGAAGGGCCCGCAGGCTGAGAACATCCGCCCCGCCTGATCGCGTCCCGGTAAGGGGGGCCCGGCATCCCGGCTTCGGGACGCCGGGCCCTTACCGTCGCACGACGGTTCACCAACAGCCACGGCGGCGGCGGCGATGTCAGCATCACCACGAGTCCGGGACGCGCGAAGGGCCGGCCCGGAAACCGTCCACTTTCTGCTCCGCGATCCCGTGCGCCGCAGAGCCTCATCCCCAGGCAGCGATCGTCGTGCTTCGGCGAGCGTCGGCTCGGCCGAAGGGCCGGCACCACACCGTCACGTAGGCCGTCTGGCGGTCGACGCTTGCGCCCGGTGCGGGCCTGCGTTCCGCTGGCAAGCGGATGCCCGAACATCCCTCTCTTCCGCCCGGCCTGCCCACGTACGGCCGGAGCTGCGCCAACGGAGGCCACATGCCCATCTGCACCACCCGCGACGGTGTCGAAATCTTCTACAAGGACTGGGGCCAGGGGCGTCCCGTGGTGTTCATCCACGGCTGGCCGCTCAACGGCGACGCCTGGCAGGACCAGCTCAAGGCCGTCGTCGACGCCGGATACCGCGGAATCGCGCACGACCGTCGCGGACACGGACGCTCCACGCCCGTCTGGGACGGCTACGACTTCGACACCTTCGCCGACGACCTCAACGACCTGCTCACCCACCTCGACCTGCGAGACGTCACCCTGGTCGCGCACTCCATGGGTGGCGGCGAGCTCGCGCGCTACATCGGCCGACACGGCACCGGGCGGCTGCGCTCGGCGGTGTTGCTGTCCGCCATCCCGCCGGTGATGATCAAGTCTGACAAAAATCCCGAGGGTGTGCCGGAAGAGGTGTTCGACGCACTCAAGAACGGCATCCTCGCCGAGCATTCCCAGTTCTGGAAGGACACCGCGGAGGGCTTCTTCTCCGCCAACCGTCCCGGCAACAAGGTCACCCAGGGCAACAAGGACGCCTTCTGGTACATGGCGATGGCGCAGACCATCGAAGGCGGTGTGCGATGCGTGGACGCCTTCGGCTACACCGACTTCACCGAGGACCTGAAGAAATTCGACATCCCCACCCTGGTGGTGCACGGCGACGACGACCAGGTCGTGCCCATCGACGCCACCGGCCGCAAGTCCGCCCGGATCATCCCGGACGCCGAGTTGAAGGTGTACGAGGGCAGCTCCCACGGCATCGCGATGGTGCCGGGCGACAAGGAGAGGTTCAACCGGGACCTGCTGGAATTCCTCAACAACTAGAACCTGCACAGCGGCCTCACCCTGCGACCTGCGGCAGCTCGACGAGGTGCTGGATCAGTCCTCAGGACAACCCAGGCAAGACCACAGCGCGGGAGGAATCATGACCGTCGATCCGCCTGCGGGGTACGGATCCCGCGACCAGGCCCTGCACGGGCAGACCCTCGTCGTCATCGGCGGGAGCGCGGGCATCGGGCTGGCGACCGCACGGCTCGCCCGTACCCAGGGCGCCGGCGTGGTCCTCACCGGCCGGGACCCCGAACGCCTGTACACCGCCGCCAAGGAGGCCGACGCCCTCAGCACCGCGGCCTTCGACGCCCATGACCCGGTGCAGCTCGAACGGTTCTTCCAGCAGCTGCCGGGGCCGATCGACCACGTGATGGTCACCGCGGGTGGCCCGTCCTACGGGCGCCTTCTGGACATGGACGCCGACCAGGCACGCCGGGCGATCAGCGACCACATGGTGCTCGCCCTCGAGGTCGCGCGCCACTGCGCCGGCACCGTACGGCCGGGCGGCACGCTGCTGCTCATGGGCGGCACGGGAGCCCGCCGGATCCGGGCCGGTCTCGGTGTCGCCCCTGCAGTCACCGCCGCGACGCCCGCGTTCACGGCCAGTCTCGCACTCGAGCTCGCGCCGGTCCGGGTGAACCTGATCGCCGCCGGCTTCGTGGACACGCCGTTGTCGGCCCGGCTGCTCGGCGACGTACTCGACGCCCGCCGCGAGGAACTGCGCGCCACGCTGCCGATCGGCCGCGTAGTCGTACCAGAGGACGTGGCGGCGCTCGCCGTGCACATCATGACCAACACCGCACTCACCGGTGCGACCTACGACATCGACGGGGGCCAGCAGCTCGTCGGCTGAGCCGCGCATCGCGGTGGACGATGCGCCTTCACGCACACCGGTCAGTCGCTGATGCCGTCGATGTCGACCAGGACGTGCCGCGGCCCGCGGAAGATCTGGTTGTGCCGGTACGGCGGCGGGTCCTCGACGAGCCGGGGGTTCTGCACCCGGCGGACGAACTCGCCGACCGCGGCCTGGACCTCGAGTCGGGCGAGCGGGGCGCCGAAGCAGAAGTGGATGCCCTGGCTGAACCCGAGGTGTTCGTTGTCCCGGCGTTCGAGGTCGAGCCGGTCGGGGTCGGTGAACCGTTGCGGGTCGCGGTTCGCCGACCCGTACACCAGGAAGATCGGCGCCCCCTTCGGGATGGTGGTGCCGGCGATGTCGATGTCTTCCAGGGCGGAGCGGGTGTGCCAGAACTGCACCGACGACTCGAACCGCAGCAGCTCCTCCACTCCGGGCACGATCAGCTCGGGCCTGCTGCGCAGCTTCTCCAGCGCGTCGGGGTGGCGCAGCAGGGTGAGCACGCTGTGGGCGATGAGGTTGACCGTGGTTTCGTGTCCCGCGAAGATCAGGAGCAGGGCGTTGCTGGCGAGCACGCCCTTGGACATCCGCCCTTCCGGACCATTCTCGTTCACCATCGCCGAAAGCATGCCCGGGCCGGGCTGGTCGGCGTACCGGTCGAGCAGGTCGGCCGCGAACTGCCCGAACTCCTGCACGGCCTGCCGCCCTCCGGCCTGCCGACTGCGGATCTCTTCGGAGGCCGCCTCGGGGCCGAAGTCCAGGGCGTCCAGGGCCGTCTCGACCCAATGGTGGAAGCGTGGCTCGTCCTCCAGGGGCACGCCGAGCACCTTGCAGATCACCGTCACCGGCAGGGGGTAGGCGAAGTCGTCGACGGCATCGATCCTGCTCTTGCCCCTCATGTCGTCCAGGAGGCCGTCGACGATGCGGCGGATCTCGGGCTCCAGATCGGAGATCAGACGGGGCGCATGGGGCGGGCCGACGAAGTGCGGCATCATCATCCGGCGGTCCCGGTCGTGCTCGGGCGGATCGCAGATGATGATGTTCGGCTCGGTCAGCACCTCTCTGATCGGCTCGGCCACAGGCACCGCCGAGCTGTCCCCCTGGGCCGCGGCCGGGACGGGGCATTTCCGTGGGTCCGAACTGACCCGGGGGTCGTGCAGCAGCGTGACGATCTCCCGGTAGGTGCTCACGACGTAGGTTCCGTCCGGCTGGCGCTCCACCGGTGTCTTGCGGAGTTCCTCGTAGAAGGGGTACGGGTTGGCGCGGTTGGCGTAGCGGAGGGCCTGCTGCCAGGGGGTTTCCTCGACCACGAGGCTCCCCTCCTTCCTCCTGTCGGTGCTGTCCGCTTGCACGCTCGGCCCGGCGGGCCGGGTCAGTGGCGCCGGGACCGGAACTCGGCCGTGCGCTCGCTCGGGGCGTGTCCGGTCAGGACGACGTCGGGAAGCCCCGTCGGGACCCTGGGGTCCGGGAACTCGGCCGGCACCGGCTTGGTGTCGGGCGGCTGGTCCCAGCCCGGCGGCGGAGGCGGGAACGGACCGGATTGTTCGATCAGCTTCCCGTAGTACTCCAGCCACTTGCCGTGATCGAAGGTGACGGCGGCGACGATGCGGCCCCGGTGGCCGTAGGCGGCGGCGAAACGGCGCTCGGCGACGGACCCTTGGGTGAAGACGATCTCGTCACCGAAGGGAGGCACGCCGACGGACTTGATGTTGATGCCGAACTGGCCGGACCAGAAGCCGGGAAGCAGCAGATGCGGGCGGTAGTGGGGTTCCAGGTTCACCATGTTGTGCGCCGCCACCTCAGCGCCGAGAACAGCGTTGTCCCAGTGCTCCATGGCGAGGAACTGGTACTCGTACAGCACATGTGGCGCGCGCGCCACGTCACCCGCCACGTAAACGCTGTCGGTGACCACGCCGTTGATGTCGAAGGCCCGGCCGCCGGCGTCGCACCCGACGCCCCAGAATCCTGCCGCCAGCCCCGAACCCTGCAGCCACTCCACGTTGCGGACAGACCCCAGCGAGGCCACCACCACATCGGCGTCGACGACACTTCCGTCGGACAGATGCGCGCGCCGCACGTGCCCGCCGGAGTCGCCCTCCAGTGACGTCACGCCCAGCCCGCAGCGCAGGTCCACACCGTGCTCGCGCTGCAGTTGCGCGGCGATCTCCCCGATCACCCCGCCGAGCGCGCCGACCAGTGGCGCCGAACCCCGCTCGACGACGGTCACCGGGAGGTCCAGTTCCCGGCAGACAGAGGCCACTTCCGAGCCGATGAACCCGGCGCCGATGACCACGACCCGCGACGGCGACTCGGCCAGCTCCTTCTGCAGCTGTGCGGCGTCGTCCCGCGAGCGAATCGTGTGGACGCCCTCCAGTGCGGCCTCGTCCGGGTTCGGCCACTGCCGCGCACGCGTGCCCGTGGCGATCAGCAAGCGGTCGTACGGGACCTGCTCACCGTCGGCCAGGTGCACCTGCTTGGTGCTCCGGTCCAGCCCGGTGG
>NZ_JBEYXJ010000206.1:0-5473 GCF_040645015.1 Streptomyces sp. NPDC046881
CCCCACATCCTCTCATTTTTTTAACCTCATCATAAAAACCACACCTAGCGCCCCCCGCGGCGGGGGGGCCTGTATTCCTCCGGTCCCAGCCGCGGCTGAGGATCGTCAACGCACGGCGCGCTGCGTCTAGCGCGCCGCCGCGGCACGCAGTCGAACGTCCGCGCGACGCTCGGCGGCGGCGTCGCCCTCCGCCTTCGCACGCTCCAGCTCCCGCTCCGTGCGCTGGACGTCGATCTCGTCCGACAGCTCGGCGATCTCGGCCAGCAGCGAGAGCTTGTCGTCCGCGAACGAGATGAAACCGCCGTGCACAGCGGCGACGACCGTTCCACCATCACTCGTACGGATGGTCACCGGGCCCGACTCCAGCACACCGAGCAGCGGCTGGTGACCGGGCATGACGCCGATGTCGCCGGACGTGGTGCGCGCGACGACCAGGGTGGCCTCGCCGGACCAGACCTGGCGGTCGGCGGCGACCAGCTCGACGTGCAGCTCAGCAGCCAAGGGTGGCTCCTCGGGTCACCACCCGGCGGGGGTGCCGGGTGTTGGGGTCAATTCTAGTGGGCGTGGATGAGGGGGCGGGACGCACCCGCCCCCTCGGATGAGCACGGGGCTCAGGAGACGCCCAGCTCCTTCGCGTTCTTCTTGAGGTCCTCGAGACCACCGCACATGAAGAACGCCTGCTCCGGGAAGTGGTCGTACTCGCCGTCGCAGATCGCGTTGAACGCGGCGATCGACTCGTCCAGGGGCACGTCCGAACCGTCCACGCCGGTGAACTGCTTGGCGACGTGGGTGTTCTGGGACAGGAAGCGCTCCACACGACGGGCACGGTGGACGACGAGCTTGTCCTCCTCGCCCAGCTCGTCGATACCGAGGATCGCGATGATGTCCTGGAGGTCCTTGTACTTCTGCAGGATCGTCTTCACGCGCATGGCCGCGTTGTAGTGGTCCTGCGAGATGTAGCGCGGGTCCAGGATCCGGGACGTGGAGTCCAGCGGGTCCACGGCCGGGTAGATGCCCTTCTCGGAGATCGGACGGGACAGAACCGTCGTCGCGTCGAGGTGGGCGAAGGTGGTCGCCGGGGCCGGGTCGGTCAGGTCGTCGGCGGGGACGTAGATCGCCTGCATCGAGGTGATCGAGTGACCGCGGGTCGAGGTGATGCGCTCCTGGAGGAGACCCATCTCGTCGGCCAGGTTCGGCTGGTAACCCACCGCGGACGGCATGCGGCCGAGCAGCGTGGAGACCTCGGAACCGGCCTGCGTGAAGCGGAAGATGTTGTCGATGAAGAACAGCACGTCCTGCTTCTGGACGTCACGGAAGTACTCGGCCATGGTGAGGCCGGCCAGCGCGACGCGCAGACGGGTGCCCGGGGGCTCGTCCATCTGACCGAAGACCAGCGCGGTCTTGTCGATGACGCCCGAGTCGGACATCTCCTCGATCAGGTCGTTGCCCTCACGGGTGCGCTCACCGACACCGGCGAACACGGAGACACCGTCGTGGTTGTTGGCGACGCGGTAGATCATCTCCTGGATGAGCACCGTCTTGCCGACGCCGGCGCCGCCGAACAGACCGATCTTGCCGCCCTTGACGTACGGGGTCAGCAGGTCGATGACCTTGACGCCGGTCTCGAACATCTCGGTCTTCGACTCGAGCTCGTCGAAGTTCGGGGCCTTGCGGTGGATGGACCAGCGCTCGCCCTCGTACTGCTCGTCGACGTTCAGCACCTCACCGAGGGTGTTGAACACCTTGCCCTTGGTGAAGTCACCGACCGGGACGGTGATGCCGTCGCCGGTGTCGACGACCGGGGCCTGGCGGACCAGACCGTCGGTCGGCTGCATGGAGATGGTGCGGACCAGGCCGTCACCCAGGTGCTGGGCGACCTCCAGGGTCAGCGTCTTCTTCTCGCCCGCGTTGGCCGGGTCGGCGACCTCGACGTGGAGGGCGTTGTAGATGTCCGGCATCGCGTCGACGGGGAACTCCACGTCGACGACCGGGCCGATGACCCGGGCGACGCGGCCCGTAGCCGTCGCGGTCTCAACAGTGGTGGTCATTTATCGGTCACTCCCCGCGGTCGCGTCGGCCAGGGCGCTCGCGCCACCGACGATCTCGCTGATTTCCTGGGTGATTTCGGCCTGGCGGGCCGCGTTGGCAAGACGGGAGAGCGTGTTGATCAGCTCGCCCGCGTTGTCGGTGGCCGACTTCATCGCGCGCCGCGTGGCGGCGTGCTTCGAAGCGGCCGACTGGAGCAGCGCGTTGTAGATGCGGCTCTCCACGTAGCGCGGCAGCAGGGCGTCGAGGACGTCCTCCGCCGAGGGCTCGAAGTCGTACAGCGGGAGGATCTCACCCTTGGGGTGAGCCTCCTCGGCGACCTCTTCGAGGCGCAGCGGCAGCAGCCGGGCGTCCAGCGCCGTCTGCGTCATCATCGAGACGAACTCGGTGAAGACGATGTGGAGTTCGTCCACACCACCCTCGGCCGTGTCCTTCTCGATCGCCTCGATCAGAGGCGCCGCCACCTTCTTGGCGTCCGCGTACGTCGGCTCGTCCGTGAAGCCCGTCCACGACTCCGCGATCTTGCGCTCACGGAAGTTGTAGTGGGCCACACCGCGCCGGCCGACGATGTACGTGTCGACCTGCTTGCCCTCGCGCTCCAGGCGCGCGGTCAGCTGCTCCGCCGCCTTGATGGCGTTGGAGTTGAAGGCGCCGGCCAGACCGCGGTCGCTCGTGAGGAGCAGGACCGCGGCACGGGTCGGGTTCTCCGCCTCCGTGGTGAGCGGGTGCTTGGTGTTCGACCCCGTACCGACCGCCGTGACCGCCCGCGTCAGCTCGGTCGCGTACGGCGTGGAGGCCGCCACCTTGCGCTGCGCCTTGACGACGCGCGAGGCGGCGATCATCTCCATCGCCTTGGTGATCTTCTTGGTCGCGGTGACGGATCGGATGCGACGCTTGTAGACCCGGAGCTGGGCTCCCATGAGTCAGGTCCCTTCCTTACGTCACTTGGCGGCAGCGGCAGGAGTGTCCTCGCCGAGCAGCTTGCCGTCCGAGGTCTCGAACTGCTTCTTGAACTCGGCGATCGCGTCGGCCACGGCCGTCAGCGTGTCGTCGGACATCTTGCCGCCCTCGCGGATGGAGGTCATGAGGCCCTGCTCCTTGCGGTGCAGGTACTCCAGCAGCTCCTTCTCGAAGCGGCGGATGTCGGCGACCGGCACGTCGTCCATCTTGCCGGTGGTGCCGGCCCACACGGAGACGACCTGGTCCTCGGTGGACATCGGCTGGTACTGGTCCTGCTTCAGCAGCTCGACCATGCGCTGACCGCGCTCCAGCTGCGACTTCGACGCGGCGTCCAGGTCCGAACCGAAGGCGGCGAACGCCTCCAGCTCACGGAACTGGGCGAGGTCCACGCGGAGGCGGCCGGAGACCTGCTTCATCGCCTTGTGCTGCGCGGAACCACCGACTCGGGAGACGGAGATACCGACGTTCAGCGCGGGGCGCTGACCGGCGTTGAACAGGTCCGACTCCAGGAAGCACTGGCCGTCGGTGATGGAGATGACGTTGGTCGGGATGAACGCCGAGACGTCGTTGGCCTTGGTCTCGACGATCGGCAGACCGGTCATCGAACCGGCACCCATGTCGTCGGAGAGCTTGGCGCAGCGCTCCAGCAGCCGGGAGTGCAGGTAGAAGACGTCACCCGGGTAGGCCTCACGGCCCGGCGGGCGGCGCAGCAGCAGGGACACGGCGCGGTAGGCGTCGGCCTGCTTCGAGAGGTCGTCGAAGATGATGAGGACGTGCTTGCCCTCGTACATCCACTGCTGACCGATGGCCGAACCGGTGTACGGCGCCAGGTACTTGAAGCCGGCCGGGTCGGACGCCGGGGCGGCGACGATGGTCGTGTACTCCAGCGCGTGGTTCTCCTCCAGCGCGCGGCGCACGCCGGCGATGGTGGAGCCCTTCTGGCCGATGGCGACGTAGATGCAGCGGACCTGCTTCTTCGGGTCGCCCGAGCGCCAGTTGTCACGCTGGTTGATGATCGTGTCGACGGCCAGGGCGGTCTTGCCGGTCTGGCGGTCGCCGATGATCAGCTGACGCTGGCCACGGCCGATCGGGGTCATCGCGTCGACGGCCTTGTAGCCGGTCTCCATCGGCTCGTGCACCGACTTGCGCTGCATGACCGTGGGGGCCTGCAGCTCGAGGGCGCGGCGGCCGGACGTCTCGATCTCGCCGAGGCCGTCGATCGGGTTGCCGAGCGGGTCGACGACGCGACCGAGGTAGCCCTCGCCGACCGCGACGGAGAGGACCTCACCGGTGCGCGTGACCGGCTGACCCTCCTCGATGCCGCTGAACTCACCGAGGACGATGGCACCGATCTCGCGCTCCTCGAGGTTGAGGGCGAGGCCGAGGGTGCCGTCCTCGAACTTCAGCAGTTCGTTGGCCATGGCCGAGGGCAGGCCCTCGACCTTCGCGATGCCGTCGCCGGCAAGGGTGACCGTACCGACCTCCTCGCGCGAGGCCGCGTCCGGCTTGTACGACTGGACGAAGTTCTCCAGCGCGTCCCGGATCTCCTCCGGCCGGATCGTGAGCTCCGCCATCTGGGTTCCCTGCTCTCCTTGTTGGGCCCGAAGTTTCACTTTGGGGGGATGGGGACTCCCCCCAACAGGAGGTGAATCCTCTGCACGGCCCAACCAGGGCCGTAAGTACGTACTGCTTTTCTCGAAATATCGAGTTGCTGTCGGCTAGCTCGCCATGCGGCGGGCGGCCTCGTCCAGCCGGTCCGCGAGGGAGCCGTTGATGACCTCGTCACCGACCTGCACCCGGATGCCGCCGACGACCTGGGGGTCGACGTCGAGGTTCAGGTGCATCCGACGCCCGTAGAGCTTGGTCAGGGCGGCGCCGAGGCGCTGCTTCTGCCCGTCGCTCAGCGGCACCGCCGAGGTGACGACGGCGACCATGCGGTTCCGGCGATCGGCGGCGAGCTTGGACAGGGACTCCAGTCCCGCTTCCAGGCTACGTCCACGCGGGGCGGTGGCCAGACGCGTCACCAGACGCTCCGTGGCCGGCTTGGCCCGCCCGCCGAGGAGCCGGTGCAGCAGCTCGGTCTTGGCCGAGGTGCCGGCGGCACGGTCGGTGAGCGCGGCGCGCAGCTCGGTGCTGGAGGAGACGATCCGGCCGAACCGGAACAGCTCGTCCTCGACGTCGTCGAGGGTGCCGGTCTTCTCCGCGGCCGTGAGGTCGGCGATGTTCGCCAGCTCCTCCAGCGCGTCCACCAGGTCGCGGGGCTGCGACCAGCGGGACCGGGCCAGTCCGGACACCAGGTCGGCGGTGGTGCCGCTGACCTGGCCGCCGATCAGGCGCTGGACCAGCTGCGCCTTGGCCTCCCCGGGCTGGGCCCGGGGGGGGTGGGCGCCGGGCGGGCCGGGGGGGCGGGGGCGCGACGGGGGGGGGGGGGCCCGCCCGTGGGGGCGCGGGCCGCGGGGCTCGGACG
>NZ_JBEYXJ010000207.1:0-5345 GCF_040645015.1 Streptomyces sp. NPDC046881
CCCGAGCTCGTGTCCGCCGGCCGTCCGGGCCGGGCTCAGGCGGCCCGGCGGCTCTGGCCGCGGTGGACGCGGACGATGTCCGCGTACCGGTGCCCGCTGCCCTTGATGGTGCGGACCTGGGTGCGGTAGTCGACGTGGACCAGGCCGAAGCGCTTGTCGTAGCCGTACGCCCACTCGAAGTTGTCCAGCAGGGACCAGGCGAAGTAACCGGCCAGCGGCGCACCCCTGCGGGCGGCGGAGGCGCAGGCGGCGAGGTGGCGTTCGAGGTAGTCGCGGCGCTCGGGGTCGTCGACGCTGCCGTCGGGGCGGACCACGTCCGGGAAGGCGGAGCCGTTCTCGGTGACGTAGATCCGCCGGGCACCGTACTCCTCGGTGAGCCGCAGCAGCAGCGTCTCGATGCCGGAGGCGTCGATCTCCCAGTCCATGCCGGTGCGCGGCACACCCTCGCGGCGGACGGAACGGGCGTACGGCGCGGGCCCCTCGGGGTCGTCGGTGACGTGGGCGGGGAAGTAGTAGTTCAGGCCGAGCCAGTCGAGCGGCGTGGCAATGGTCGCCAAGTCGGCTTCACTGACCGGCAGTTCGACGCCGTAGGTCTCCACCATGTCGGCGGGGAAGCCGCGGCCGTGCACCGGGTCGAGCCACCAGCGGTTGACATGGCCGTCGTGCCGGCGGGCCGCCGCCCGGTCCTCGGGGCGGTCGGTGGCCGGGTGCACGGTGGACAGGTTGTTGACGATGCCGATCCGCGCGCCCGGTACGGCGGCGCGGATCGCCTGGGTGGCCAGGCCGTGGCCGAGGAGCAGATGGCAGGAGGCGCGGACCGCGGCGGTGAGGTCGGTCCAGCCGGGGGCCATCGTGCCCTCCAGGTGACCGATCCAGGCCGAGCAGGACGGCTCGTTGAGGGTGGCCCAGAGGGTGACGCGGTCGCCGAGGCGTTCGGCGACGACGGAGGCGTACTCGGCGAATGCCAGGGCGGTGTCCCGCTCCGGCCAGCCGCCCCGGTCCTGGAGCACCTGCGGCAGGTCCCAGTGGTAGAGCGTGACGGACGGGGTGATGCCCGCCTCCAGCAGGGCGTCCACCAACTCGTCGTAGAACGCGAGGCCCTTGGGGTTCACCGGTCCGGTCCCGCCGGGGACCACGCGCGGCCAGGCCACGGACAACCGGTAGGCGTTGACGCCGAGTTGCCGCATCAGCCCGATGTCCTCCCGCCAGCGGTGGTAGTGGTCGCAGGCGACGTCGCCGTGGTCACCGTTCGCGATCTTCCCGGGGGTGTGGGAGAAGGTGTCCCAGATCGAGGGCGCACGGCCGTCCTCGGCGACGGCCCCCTCGATCTGGTACGCCGCTGTGGCCGTGCCCCACAGGAAGTCGCGGGGGAAGGCGGACAGGTCGATGGGTTCGGACACGGAAGTCCCTTCGGGATCAGGGTTGGGGGTCATTTGACGGCACCCGCCGTCAGACCCGCGACGAGATAGCGCTGCAGCAGCAGGAAGCCGGCCACCACGGGCACGCTGACGACCAGCGAGGCGGCCATGATCTGGTTCCAGTAGACGTCGTTGAGGGTGGAGTAGCCCTGGAGGCCGACGGCGAGGGTGCGGGTGGTGTCGTTGGTCATGACCGACGCGAACAGCACCTCTCCCCAGGCCGTCATGAACGCGTACACGGCGACCGCGACGATGCCGGGGATTGCGGCGGGTACGACGATCCGGAACAGCGCGCCGAGCGGGCCGCAGCCGTCCACCAGCGCCGCCTCGTCCAGGTCGCGCGGCACCGAGTCGAAGTAGCCGATCAGCATCCAGATGGAGAACGGCAGCGAGAAGGTGAGGTACGTCAGGATCAGCCCGCCGCGGGAGCCGAACAGGGCGATGCCGGTGGCGTTGCCGATGTTGACGTAGATCAGGAACAGCGGGAGGAGGAACAGGATGCCCGGCAGCATCTGCGTCGACAGCACGGTGACCGTGAAGACGCGCTTGCCGCGGAACTCGTACCGGCTGACGGCGTAGGCCGCGAACACGGCGATGACCACCGAGCAGACGGTCGCCGCACCTGCCACGATCAGCGAGTTCGTGAAGTACTTCGCGAGCGGCACGGTCGACCAGATGTCGATGTACGGGCGGATCGTCAGCTCGCTGGGCAGCCAGCGGAACCGGCCGGTGACGTCGGCCAGCGGCTTCAGCGAGCTGGACACCATCACGTACACCGGGGTGAGCACGAAGCCGGCGAGCAGGGTCAGGAACACCCGGCGCGACCACAGGAACGAACGTGGCGGCGCCATCGGCGACTCAGGCATCGGCGGTCCTCCGTCCGCGCGAGGTCAGCAGCAGGTATCCGCCCGTCACCACGAGCAGGAAGAGCAGCAGCAGGACGGACATGGCCGAGCCGGTGCCGAAGTTCCAGGTGACGAACGAGGACTGGTAGATGTGCACCGAGATGAGGTCGGCGGCCTCGGGAGCGGCCTTGCCGAACAGCACGTACGGCGTGTTGAAGTCGTTGAACGTCCACAGGAACAGCACCAGGACCAGCACCTGGTTGACCGGGCGCAGCGACGGCAGGGTGATGCGGCGGATCTGCTGCCACATCCCGGCACCGTCCAGCGCGGCGGCCTCGTAGAGCTCCCGGGGGATGTTCTGCAGTCCGGCCGTCACGATGAGGAACGCGAACGGCCAGCCCTTCCACACCGACACGGTCAGCAGGGCGTAGAAGCTGTTGTCGCCGATCAGCCAGAACGACGGCTTGCCGGTGAGGTGCAGCTGGTCGTGCAGCACGTGGTTCACCAGGCCGTTGTCGTGCTGGAACATGAACACCCAGGTGATGACGGCCGCGTAGACGGGCAGCGCGTACGGCACCAGGAACAGCGCGCGCAGCAGGCCGCGGCCGCGGAAGGTGTCCTGCATGAAGACCGCGGCGGCCGTGCCGATCAGCCAGCACAGGCCGACCGACAGCAGGGTGAAGCCGACGGTGACGCCGAACGACTGCAGCAGCGCCTTACCGACCGGGGCGTCGAAGTCCACCGACACCCGGTAGTTGTCCAGGCCGCTCCACGGAGCGGTGCTCCAGTCGCGGATGTAGAACTGCGTGAGCTCCTTGAAGCTCATCACGATGCCCATCGCCATCGGCACCAGGTGCACGAGGAGTTCGAGGAGCAGCGCGGGCAGGAGCAGCAGGTACGGCAGGGAGACGCGGCGGATCCACCCGGCGCGGCGGCGTGGTGCGCGCGCCGCGCCGGGGGACGTCTCGCGCACCGGTTCCTTCAGTGCGGTGGTCGTCATCGTGGTCACGCCGCCGGCATCTGCTGCTGGGCCTTCTCCAGCTTCGCCTTCACCGAGTCGGTGGTCACGGCGCGTCCGGCGGCGGCGTCGGCGAACAGTTCCTTGACCGCCGTACCGACCGTCGTCTCGAACTGCGACTCGGACGGCACCTGCGGCAGCGCCGCCGCGCTCGTGGCGAGGGTGTTCTTCAGCACCGCGGTGTCGGGGGCACCGAACGCGGGGTCGTCCTGGGCGGACCTGACCGGCGGGACGGTGCTGTAGGCCGTGTTGAGGATCTTCTGCTCGGCGTCGGAGGTCATGAACTTCACGAACTTCGCGGCGCCGTCCAGGTTGTGGGTGTTCTTGAAGACGGCGATGTTGATGCCGGCGACCATCGAGTTGACCTGGGTGCCCTGCCCAGGGGTGCCGGAGCGGACGGGGACGGGGGCGATGCCGTAGGCGTCCTCGCTCATGCCCTGGGACTTGAGGTTCGCGGCGGCGGACTGCCACAGCAGCATCGCCTGCTTGCCCTTGGCGAAGTCGCTGACGGACTGGTTCTGTGCGTACTCGGCGTCGCCGGCCGGGACGACCTTGTCCTTGGCCATCAGGTCGACGTAACTCTTCACCGCCTCCACGACCTTGGGAGCGGTGAAGTCCGGCTTGCCGTCGGCGGTGAAGAAGTCGGCGCCGTGCTGCTTGGCGAACACGAAGACGTGGTGGATGTTCTCCGAGAGGTTCGCGCCCTCGGCGCCGAGCACCGACTTGCCCTGAGCCCTGATCTTCTTTCCGTCGGCGATCAGCTCGTCCCAGGTGGCGGGCGGCTTGCTGATCCCGGCGTCGGCGAAGATCTTCTTGTTGTAGTAGAGGGCGTACGCCATCGAGTACAGCGGCACCGCCGCCGGGTCCTTGCCCTGCACGCCCGTCGAGCCGAGCGCGGACTCCACGAAGCGGT
The DNA here is from genome assembly GCF_040645015.1 of Streptomyces sp. NPDC046881. Taxonomy (NCBI): domain Bacteria; kingdom Bacillati; phylum Actinomycetota; class Actinomycetes; order Kitasatosporales; family Streptomycetaceae; genus Streptomyces; species Streptomyces sp. NPDC046881. The sequence continues at coordinate 4,195 of NZ_JBEYXJ010000207.1, forward strand.
CCCGGCCGCCTATCTTCGCGAAGTTCTGCTCGTCCCACGGCAGCAGCGCGCCGGTCGCCTGCAGCGAGGCGCTCCAGGTGTTGCCGATGTTCAGCACGTCCGGGCCCTGGCCCGAGGTGGTCGCGGTCAGGATCCGGTTGAGCAGATCCGACCAGGGCACGACCTCCAGTTTCACCTTGATGCCGGTCTGCTTCTCGAACTTGTCGAGCTCCGGCTGGAGAACCTTCTTGTCCACGGCGATGCTGGCGCCCTGGTTGGACGCCCAGTACGTGAGCGTCTTCGGCGAGTCGTCGGACCCGCCGCCGGTGGACGATCCGCCTCCGCAGGCCGTGGCCGCAAGGGCGAGAGACAGGGTGACGGCGCCTACGGCCGCGGCTCGGATCCTGCGCATGGCTCCCGGTGTCCCTTCAGGGATTGCACTCATGACTTAATTTAGGACGTGAGTTAATCCCGCTCGGGGGCGATCGTCAAGGGATCGGGCAGGGGGAATCGGGGGTTTGCCGGGAGCTGGGGTGGGGGTGGGGTGGGGTGGGGGCAGGGCTCGGGAGGGTCGGGGGTGCGGGTTGGGGGCGGCCGCGGGTTCCGGGGCGTGGTCGGGGGCGGGCGTGCGGCTGGGTACGGACGCCGGTCTGCGGTCTACAGTCGGCGGTCTACGGACAAGATCCCAAGCCGAGGCCCCCGATACGTCGGCGCGGCCGGCACTCGTATAGTCGCGGCATGGTGACTGCGACTGTCCGTGAATGGCATGACGAGGAAGGGTGGGGGGTACTCGACTCTCCCGAGACACCCGGCGGTTGCTGGGGCCACTACTCCGTCATCCAGACGAGGGGCTTCCATACGCTCTCGCCGGGACAACGCGTAGATCTCCAGTGGGAAGCCCTCGGCTACAAGCAAGACGGCTACACCTACCGCGCAGTGAACCTGGTGCCTCGGCCAGCCTGACATTCCAGGCGTCCGAAGCTCCCGAAGCCCTGTAGACCGACCTCCGCCATGGCTGCACCACAAGCGCACCAGATCGAGCGGGGAACAGCAGCGAGCCACGGTGAGCGCAGCGGTGCCAGACGGAGCCCTCTCTTTCGGCCTGCCGCTTCGTCCGGGCTGCGGCGCTGGGGCGCCCGTGCCCGCAGCGCGGGCGGCCGACCAAATTAACC
>NZ_JBEYXJ010000208.1:0-5331 GCF_040645015.1 Streptomyces sp. NPDC046881
GTCCCAGGCGGCCGGCGGCGGCGGCCGGCCGGCCGGGTGGGACACCGCGAGCACGGCGTCCGCCGCCGCGGCGGCACCGAACATCATCGCGGTGAAGACCAGCCCGCTGCCGAGGAAGACGGTGGACAGGAACTTGTCCTCGACCGCGCCGATGTACAGGCGGATCGCGCCGACGAACCACAGGAAGAAGATGCCGGCGAACGGCACCAGCGCGAGGGCCGCACGCAGCGCGTCGCGCCGCACGGAGTCCGTGAACGCGTGGGCGGTGGCGGTGTCGGCGCCTTCCGGAAGCCCCAGCCTGACCAGCGTCATCGCCGCCGCCAGGAGCAGCGCGAAGACCACCCCGGCCAGCCCGGCGACGCGTGGTGTCCGAAGTGCCCGCCGCCCCGGCGCCTGCTCCTGCATGCCCGGCCCGCCTTCCGCATCGGCCCCCGGCACCAGCTAGCCGCCCGCGCCCCGCCCCCCGCCACCGGGAGGCGGCCGTACGGCCGAGCGGGAAACCCGCTCGCGCGCCGCGCCGCCGCGGGACGCCCGCGCGGGCGGGTGGTGCCGACGGCCTCCGGCCGGGACCGGGCGGTCAGAGCCGGGCCAGCTCGTCCACCAGGTCGTCCAGGCCCAGCGAACCCTGCGACAGCGCCGCCATGTGCCAGGCCTTCAGGTCGAACGTGTCGCCGTGCCGCTCGCGCGCCTTCTCCCGGCCCAGCAGCCACGCCCGCTCGCCGAGCTTGTAGCCGATCGCCTGGCCCGGGATCGTCAGGTACCGGGTCAGCTCGCTCTCCACGTAGTCCGCGGGCCGGCTGCTGTGCCGGCCGAAGAACTCCTCGGCCAGCCGGGGCGTCCACCGCTCACCGGGGTGGAACGGCGAGTCCGCCGGGATCCGCAGCTCCAGGTGCATGCCGATGTCCACGATCACCCGGGCCGCCCGCATCATCTGCGCGTCCAGGTAGCCCAGCCGCTCCTCGGGGTCCGTGAGGTAGCCCAGCTCGTCCATCAGCCGCTCCGCGTACAGCGCCCAGCCCTCCGCGTTGGCGCTGACCCCGCCGATCGTCGCCTGGTAGCGGGAGAGGTTCTCCGCCACGTGCGCCCACTGCGCGAGCTGGAGGTGATGGCCGGGCACGCCCTCGTGGTACCAGGTCGAGACGAGGTCGTAGACCGGGAAGCGGGTCAGCCCCATCGTGGGCAGCCAGGTGCGGCCGGGCCGGGAGAAGTCCTCCGAGGGCGCCGTGTAGTAGGGGGCCGCCGCACCGCCGGGCGGGGCGATGCACGACTCCACCCTGCGCACCCGCTCGGCGAGTTCGAAGTGCGTGCCGTCCAGCTCCTCGATCGCCTTGTCCATCAGGCCCTGGAGCCACTCCCGGACCTCGTCCACGCCCTCGATGTGCCTGCCGTGCTCGTCCAGGTGCGCGAGCGCCACCCACGGCGTTTCGGCGCCGGGCAGGATCCGCTCCGCCTCCTTGCGCATCTCGCCGAGGATGCGGTGGAACTCCGCCCAGCCGTACGCGTACGCCTCGTCCAGGTCCAGGTCCGTGCCGTTGAAGTAGCGGGCCCAGCGCGCGTACCGCTCCCGGCCGACCACGTCCGGGGCGCCCTCGATCGCCGGCGCGTACACGTCCCGCAGCCAGTCCCGCAGCTCCGCCAGGGCGCCGGTCGCCGCCCGTGCCGCCTCGTCCAGCTCCGCGCGCAGCGCCTCGGGGCCGGCGGCGGCGAAGTCCTCGTACCAGCCGCGGCCCGTGCCGTCCGTGTCCGTCCACTCGGTGAGCTGGTCGATGTGGGTCGCGGTAGGCCGCGGCGCCGCGAACAGCTCGCGCTCCAGGCCGAGTTCGAGCGAGGCCCGGTAGCCCGCGAGCGCGTCCGGCACCGCGCGCAGCCGCTGCGCGATCGCCGCCCAGTCCTCCTCGGTCTCGGCCGGGGTGACCGTGAAGATCTCCCGGATCGCGTGCGCGGGCGTGTCCAGGTTGCCGATCCGGCGCAGGTGCTCCTGGGCGTCGTGGACGGCGAGTTCGGCGGTCAGCCGCTCCCGCAGCAGCCGGGCGCAGCGCCGCTCCACGTCGGTGTCCGCACCGGGCCGCCGCTCGGCCTCGTCCAGCTTCGCGAGCGTGGCCCGCGCCAGCTCCGCCAGGGCCTCCTGACCGTCCGGCGAGTAGTCGGGCAGCCTGCTCGAACTCTCCTTCACACCGAGGTAGGTGCCGGTGACGGGGTCGAGGGCGATGAGGTCGTCGACGTAGGCGTCGGCGACCTGGCGGGGAAGCGGGCTCTGGATCTCAGACATGCGGCCCATCCTCGTACGGCGAAGATCTCCGCGTCATCCGCGTGTGGCGGGATTCAGCTCTGGGCGTGGCCGGGCGGCAGCAGCGGCCCGCACTCCCACTGCTGGAAGATCAGCCGGGTCTCCACCCGGGCCACCTCCCGCCGCGCCGTGAACTCGTCCAGCACCAGCCGCTGGAGATCGGCCATGTCCGCGACCGCCACGTGCACGAGGTAGTCGTCCGGCCCGGTCAGGTGGAACACCGACCGCGCCTCCGGCAGCGCCCGGATCCGCTCCACGAACGGTCCCACCAGCTCCCGCCGGTGCGGCCGTACCTGCACGGACAGCAGCGCCTGGAGACCGCGTCCGAGCTTGGCCGGATCGAGCCGCAGCCGGTGGCCGAGGATCACACCGGAGCGGCGCAGCCGGGTCACCCGGTCCAGACAGGTCGACGGCGCCACGCCCACCTGCGCGGCGAGGTCGCGATAGGTGGTCCGGGCGTCGTTCTGCAACAGCCGCAGCAGATGCAGATCGACCGGATCCAGTACGACGGATTCGGCCATGGGCCGAACGTAGCACGGTGTTCGATTCCGGTGAACCGTTCGATGTTCACCCTTCCGCCCATGGACACAGCGAGCACCGGTGCCTACGACGACGTACGCACCGCACCCAGAGCCCTGGCCACCGAGGCCGTGCACGCCGGCCGCGACGACCTCGCCCGCCAGGGTCTGCACGCCCCGCCGATCGACCTGTCCACCACCTACCCCTCCTACGACAGCCGCGCCGAGGCCGCCCGCATCGACGCCTTCGCCGCCGACGGAGCCGACCCGGTCGGCCCGCCGGTCTACGGCCGCCTCGGCAACCCGACCGTGGCCCGCTTCGAGACCGCCCTCGCCCGTCTGGAGGGCACCGAGTCCGCGGTCGCCTTCGCCAGCGGGATGGCCGCGCTCAGCGCGGTCCTGCTCGCCCGGTCCGCCATGGGCCTGCGCCATGTCGTGGCGGTACGGCCCCTGTACGGATGCAGCGACCACCTGCTGACCGCCGGACTGCTCGGCACGGAGGTCACCTGGACCGACCCGGCCGGCATCACCGAGGCGCTGCGCCCGGACACCGGCCTGGTGATGGTCGAGTCCCCGGCCAACCCGACCCTCGCCGAACTCGACCTGCGGGGCATCGCGCACGCCTGCGGCTCCGTGCCGCTGCTCGCCGACAACACCTTCGCCACGCCCGTGCTCCAGCGCCCGGCCGAACAGGGCGCCCGGCTCGTGCTGCACAGCGCCACCAAGTACCTCGGCGGACACGGCGATGTGCTCGCCGGCGTGGTCGCCTGTGACGAGGAGTTCGCGGGCCGGCTGCGGCAGATACGGTTCGCCACCGGGGGAGTCCTGCATCCGCTCGCCGGCTACCTGCTGCTGCGCGGACTGTCCACGCTCCCCGTGCGGGTGCGGGCCGCCTCCGCGAACGCCGCCGAGCTGGCCCGCCGGCTCGCCGCCGACCCGCGCGTGGCCCGGGTCCGCTATCCGCGGCTCGGCGGCGCGATGATCGCCTTCGAGGTGCACGGCGACCCGCACGAGGTGATCTCCCGGGTCCGGCTCGTCACCCCCGCGGTGAGCCTGGGCAGCGTCGACACGCTCATCCAGCACCCCGCGTCCATCAGCCACCGCATCGTGGACGCCGAGGACCGGCGCGGGGCCGGGGTGAGCGACCGGCTGCTGCGGCTGTCGGTGGGCCTGGAGGACGTGGACGACCTGTGGGCCGACCTGGACCGGGCGCTGGGCGCTCCGCGCGCGCGGCGGGTGACGGCGCTGCAGGAGGCGGTGCGCTGAGGCGGGCGGTGGCGCTGCGGAGGGTGCGGCAGGAACGGCACCGCCGTCCGGGCGGACGGCGGTGCCGTGTCCTCGGTCCCGGGCGCGTGGTTCAGCCGTGGCGCGGCGGCTGGGGGCCGGGTGCGGCGGCGACCGGTGTGGGGTCCAGCCGGGCCGTGATCACCAGCGTGCCCTCCTCGACCTGGTAGTCCAGCGGCAGGCCGAGCCCGCGCATCGCGGCCACCATGCCCGTGTTGGACGCCTTGGTCACCGCGTACACGCTCGCGCAGCCGGCCTCCGCCGCCATCGCCACCAGCCGGCCGAGCAGCTCGCCGCCGATGCCGCGCTGCTGCCACTCGTCCTCGACCAGCAGCGCGACCTCGGTCTCGTCGCCGTCCCACAGCAGGTGCCCGAGGCCGACGATCCGCCCGGAGGCGGTCTGCGCGGCCAGGGTCCGGCCGTAGCGGGGGCTGAGCAGGTGGTTCAGATAGCGCTCCGCGTCGCCGACCGGGCCGTGGTAGCGCAGGCCGAGGGTGTGCGGCGAGCACCGGTCGTGCATCGCCCGGGCCGCGGCCAGGTCACCGGTGTCGACCCGGCGCACGGTGATGTCGTCGCCCTCGGGGAGGGTGAGGACGTCCTCACCGTCGGGGATCCGCGGTCCGAGCCGGGTGTCCAGCTCCACCAGCGCCCGCGCGCGGGCGAACTCGGTGGGGGTGAACGGCAGATACGGCCGCTCCACGGTGAGCACACCGCCCTCGGGTGCCGGCAGCCGCATCAGGGTGTCCTCCAGGACCCCCTCGGCCGGCACCGGCTGCGGACCGCGCCCGCCGCCGGCCGGCCTGCCGGGCAGCGACCGGATCGTGCAGCGGCCCAGCAACTGGCGCAGCGCCAGCGGCAGTTCGGCGGTGTCCAGGGCGGTGCGGGCGGCCAGGCCGAGCACCCGGGTGGGCACGTCCACCAGGTCGTGGGCATCGGCCCGCTCGATCCAGGTGGCCGTGCCCCCGGCCAGCGCGACCGCCCGGGAGATCTCGGCCGCCGGGAGTGCGCCCGGCGCCCGCAGCAGGAAGTCGTCCACCGTGCCGTCGGCCAGCGGGTGCGTCTGCAGGCTCAGGATGTCCACCCGGTGTTCGGCGAGCGCCGTGCACAGGGCGGCCAGCGAACCCGGCTCGTCCTTCACGGTCGTCCGCATCCGCCACAGCGTGCCGCCGATCCCGTAGGCGGCGGGCTGCTCGGAGGGCCCGGCCGGCCGCGGGCGCCCGGGCGCGGGGGCGCCCGGGTCGC
>NZ_JBEYXJ010000209.1:0-5285 GCF_040645015.1 Streptomyces sp. NPDC046881
ACTCCATCGGCGAGGTCGTGGCCGCGCATGTGGCGGGTGTGCTGTCGCTGGAGGACGCGGCGGCGCTGGTGGCGGCGCGGGGCCGGCTGATGCAGACCCTGCCCACGGGCGGCGCGATGGTCGCCGTGGCCGCCAGCGAAGCCGAGATCACTGAACACCTCGGCGAGGGCGTGGACTTGGCGGCGGTGAACGCGCCCGGTTCGGTCGTCCTGTCCGGCGACGAGACGGCCGTGCTGGCGGTGGCGGAGAAGCTGCGCGAGCAGGGCCGCCGGGTCAAGCGGCTCACCGTCTCCCACGCCTTCCACTCGGCACTCATGGAGCCGATGCTCACGGACTTCGCCTCAGCCCTGGACGGGCTGACGTGGAACGAGCCCGTCATCCCCGTCGTATCAAATGTCACCGGTAAGACCGCCGAGCCGGGTCAGTTGACGGATCCGGCGTACTGGGTGGACCACGTCCGCCGCCCGGTCCGCTTCGCCGACGGGATCGCCGCCTCCGGCGGCTCGGTGTTCCTGGAACTCGGCCCGGGCGGTGCGCTGACCGGTGCGATCACGGAATCGGCGGACGCGGTCAGCGTCCCGGCCCTGCGTGACGAGCGCGGCGAGGCCCAGACCCTCCTCGCGGCCGTGGCCCACCTCTTCGTCCGCGGCTCGAAGGTGAACTGGGCGGCTGTGCTGCCCGAGGGCGCCACCGAAGGTCACGTGGACCTGCCGACGTACGCCTTCGACCACCGTCACTACTGGCTGCAGGCGGTCCCCGCCACCGACGCCGTCGCCCTCGGGCAGACCACGGCGGACCACCCGCTGCTGGGTGCGGTGGTGGAGGTGCCGGAGACCGGCGGTGTGCTGTGCACGTCCCGGCTGTCGCTGCGCACGCACCCCTGGCTGGCGGACCACGCGGTCGGGGGAGTGGTGCTCGTGCCCGGCACCGGGCTCATCGAGCTGGCCGTGCGGGCCGGGGACGAGGTCGGCTGCGGGACCGTGGACGAACTCGTCATCGAGGCGCCGCTGGTCGTCCCGGAGCAGGGCGGCGTACGCGTCCAGGTCGCCGTGGGCGGGCCGGACGACGAGGGGCTGCGGACGGTGGCGGTGTACTCCGCCCGGGAGGACGCGGCCGGTGACATCGGCGGCGCGGCCTGGACCCGGCACGCCACCGGCACCCTCACGCCGGCGGTCCCCGCGGCCGGCGGCACCTTCGACTTCACCGCGTGGCCGCCACCCGGCGCCGAGCCGGTCGAGGTGGACGTCGACGCCTTCTACTCCGGGCTCATCGAGAAGGGCTACACCTACGGCCCGGTCTTCCAGGGGCTGCGGGCGGTATGGCGGCGCGGCGACGAGGTGTACGCCGAGGTCGCCCTGCCGGACGGGCAGCGCGAGGAGGCGGCCCGGTTCGGTATCCACCCGGCCCTGCTCGACGCGGCCCTGCACGCCAACGGATTCGTCACCCCGGCCGACGCCACCGCTCCCGGCGGCGCGCCGCGCACGGTCCTGCCGTTCGCCTGGAACCGGCTGGCACTGCACGCGGCGGGCGCCGCGGCGCTGCGGGTGCGGGTCGCGCCGTCCGGGCCCGACGCGGTGGCCGTGCACGCCGCCGACGAGACCGGCGCGCCGGTGCTGACGACCGAGTCCCTGGTGTTCCGCGCGGTCAGCGCCGAACAGCTGGAGGCCGCGGCCGGCGCGCCCGGCACGGACGCGCTGTTCCGCGTGGAGTGGACCGACCTCACCGTGCCCACCCGCACGGGCACCCCGGCACCGGCCTGGGCACGGATCGCCACCGCCGCCGACCTCGCCGGGGACAGCGTGCCGGAGCTGCTGGTCGTACCGGCCGACGGCTCAGACGACGCCCTGGAACGCACCGCCCGGGTCCTGGACGTCGTGCAGGCCTGGCTGGCCGACGAAAGGCTCGCGGACTCCCGGCTCGTCATCGTGACCCGGGGCGCGGTGCCCGCCGCCGGCGAGGACAACGCGACCGACCCGGCAGGGGCGGCCGTCTGGGGGCTCGTACGGGCCGCCCAGGCGGAGAACCCCGACCGGATCACGCTCATCGACACCGACGCGCCGTCGGAGGACGACGACTCCCTCACCGCCCTCCTCACCACCGCGGTGGCGGCCGGCGAACCGCAGCTCGCGCTGCACGGTACGACCGTCCGCGCCCCGCGCCTGGTACGGGCCGCCACCACCACCGAGGACCCCGGCTGGGACCCGGACGGCACCGTCCTCGTCACCGGCGGCACCGGTTCGCTGGGTGCCCTGCTGGCCCGGCACCTGGTCGAGCGGCACGGCGTCCGGCACCTGCTGCTGGCGAGCCGGCGCGGCCCGGACGCCGGTGGCGCACGGGACCTCGTCGCCGAGCTGACCGCGCTCGGCGCGACGACGGTACGGGTGGCCGCCTGCGACCTCGCCGACCGGGACGCGCTCGCCGCCCTGCTGGACTCCGTACCCGACGAGCACCCGCTGACCGCGGTCCTGCACACCGCGGGCGTCCTGGACGACGGGGTGATCGGCACGCTCGACCGCGAGCGGCTGGCCCACGTCTTCGCGCCGAAGGTGACGGCCGTGCGGCACCTGGACGAGCTGACCCGCACGCGGGACCTCACGACGTTCGCGGTGTTCTCCTCCGCCTCCGGGCTGTTCGGCTCGGCCGGGCAGGGCAACTACGCCGCCGCCAACGCCTGGCTGGACGCGGCGATGGCCCGGCGCCGGGCGGCCGGCCTGCCCGCGCTGTCCCTGGCCTGGGGACCCTGGGAGCAGACCACCGGGATGACCGCCGGCGCGGAAGCGGCGGCCCGCACCCGCGGCAACCGGCGCGGTGGCATCCTGCCGCTCACTCCGCAGGAGGGTTTGGCCCTCTTCGACGCGGCCCTGGCCGGCGACGACCCGCTGCTCGTCCCGGTCAAACTGGACCTCAGGGCCGTACGCGCCGAAGCGGCCACGGGGCCCGGAGTGCCGCCGCTGCTCCGCCAACTCGTCCGGGCCGGACGGCAGTCGGCGCGGGCCGCCGCCGGCGACGGCGGGGACGGCCTGCTGCGCCGGCTGGCCGGCCTCGACCGCGACCGGCAGGAGGCCCTGCTGCTGGACGTCGTCCGCGGCCACGTGGCCGGCGTGCTCGGGCACACCGGAGCGGACGGCGTCGGCGCCGAAACGGCGTTCAAGGACGCCGGGTTCGACTCCCTCACCTCGGTGGAGCTGCGCAACCGGCTGCGCGCCGCGACCGGCGTCAACCTCTCCGCCACCGTGGTCTTCGACTACCCCACACCGCTCGCCCTGGCCCGCCACCTGCACGGCGAACTCGCACCGGAGGGTGCGGCCGGGCAGCGGCCGGCGGCGGAGGCCGACGAGGAACGGCTGCGGCACGCGCTGATCAGCCTCCCGCTGGAGCGGTTCCGGGAGGCCGGCCTGCTGGACGCGCTGGTCGAACTGGCCGCCCTGGAACCCGGCGCACCCGCGTCCGGCGAACCGGACACCACCCCGGGGGCACTGGCCGACCTGGACGTCGACGACCTCGTACACCTCGCGCTCGGCGACAGCGAATCCCTCGAAGGCTGACGCGGCACACCACAGATTGGGGCAGGGACAGTGAGTGCTTCCTACGAGAAGCTTGTCGAGGCGCTGCGGAAGTCGCTGGAAGAGGTCGGCACGCTGAAGAAGCGGAACCAGCAGCTGCTGGCCGCCTCGCGCGAGCCGATCGCGATCGTCGGCATGGCCTGCCGGCTCCCCGGCGGCGTCGACACGCCCGAAGACCTCTGGGAGTTGGTCGCCGAGGGCCGGGACGGAGTGTCCGGCTTCCCCGGCGACCGCGGCTGGGACCTCGACACCCTGCTGGACGCCGATCCCGAGAAGACCGGCACCTCCTACGTCGACCAGGGCGGGTTCCTGCACGGCGCCGGCCGGTTCGACGCCGAGTTCTTCGGCATCTCCCCGCGCGAGGCGCTGGCGATGGACCCGCAGCAGCGGCTGCTGCTGGAAACCTCCTGGGAGGCGCTGGAGCGGGCCGGCATCGACCCGCTGACGCTGAAGGGCACCGACGTCGGCGTCTTCAACGGCATCATGGGCGTCGACTACTTCGCCGGCGGCAGCGTCCCGCCCGAACTGGAGGGCTTCACCGGAACGGGCGCCGCGTCCAGCGTCGCCTCCGGCCGCATCTCCTACGTCTTCGGCTTCGAGGGCCCCGCCGTCACCCTCGACACCGCCTGCTCCTCGTCCCTGGTCGCCATCCACCTCGCCGTGCAGGCCCTGCGGCGCGGTGAGTGCACGATGGCCCTGGCCGGCGGCGCCACCGTCATGGCGACCCCCGGCCTGTTCATCGACTTCTCCCGGCAGCGGGGCCTGGCCGCCGACGGCCGCTGCAAGGCCTACTCGTCGGCCGCCGACGGCACCGGCTGGGCCGAGGGCGCGGGTGTGGTCGTCCTGGAGCGGCTGTCGGAGGCGCGGCGCAAGGGCCACCGGGTGCTGGCCGTCGTGCGCGGCACAGCGGTCAACCAGGACGGCGCCTCCAACGGCCTGACCGCCCCCAACGGTCCCTCGCAGCAGCGCGTCATCCGCAAGGCCCTGGCCGCGGCCGGACTCACCCCGGCCGACGTGGACGCCGTGGAAGGCCACGGCACGGGCACGGTCCTCGGCGACCCGATCGAGGCCCAGGCCCTGCTGGCAACCTACGGCCAGGACCGCGAACAGCCGCTGTGGCTGGGCTCGTTGAAGTCCAACATCGGGCACACCCAGGCCGCCGCGGGCGTCGCCGGTGTCATCAAGATGATCCAGGCCATGCGACACGGCGTACTCCCGGCCACCCTGCACGTCGACGAACCGTCCCCCCGCGTCGACTGGGACGCGGGCGCCGTACGTCTGCTGACGGAGTCCCGCGAGTGGCCGGACGCGAACCGGCCGCGCCGCGCCGGCGTCTCCGGCTTCGGCGTCAGCGGCACCAACGCCCACGTCATCCTGGAACAGGCGCCCGACGAGCCCGGCACCGAGCCGGTGGCTCCCGCCGAGGGTCCGATACCGGTGGTGGTGTCGGCACGGAACGAGCCTGCCCTTGCCGGACAGGCGGAGCGGCTGGCGGAGTACCTCGCCGGCACCGATGCCCCGCTGGAGGCCGTTGCGGGGGCGCTGGTGTCCCGGCGGACGGTGCTGTCGGAGCGGGCCGTGGTCCTCGCCGAGAGCCGTGAAGAGGTGGTCTCCGGGCTGCGGGCGTTGGCCGCCGGGGAGACGGCTCCGTTCGTGGTCACGGGCTCGGGTGCCGACGGGAAGACGGTCGTCGTGTTCCCGGGGCAGGGGTCCCAGCGGGTC
>NZ_JBEYXJ010000210.1:0-5188 GCF_040645015.1 Streptomyces sp. NPDC046881
TACGTCACCGGCGGTGTGCTGCTGCCGTTCTTCTCCTTCATGACGTTCCTGATCGCCGTCCCGACCGGCGTGAAGTTCTTCAACTGGATCGGCACCATGTGGCGGGGAAGTCTCTCCTTCGAGACGCCGATGCTCTGGGTGACGGGCTTCCTGGTCACCTTCCTCTTCGGCGGGCTGACCGGCGTGATGCTCGCCTCCCCGCCGATCGACTTCCACATCTCCGACTCGTACTTCGTGGTGGCCCACTTCCACTACGTGGTGTTCGGTACGGTCGTCTTCGCGATGTTCGCCGGCTTCCACTTCTGGTGGCCGAAGATGACCGGCAAGATGCTGGACGAGCGCCTCGGCAAGATCACCTTCTGGACGCTGTTCACCGGTTTCCACGGCACCTTCCTGGTCCAGCACTGGCTGGGCGCCGAGGGCATGCAGCGCCGGATTCCCGACTACCTCGCGGCCGAGGGGTTCACCACGCTCAACACGGTCTCCTCGGTGTTCTCGTTCCTGCTCGGCGCCTCCCTGCTCCCCTTTCTCTACAACGTGTGGAAGACGGCCAGGTACGGCGAGCCGGTCGGCGTGGACGACCCGTGGGGGTACGGCCGTTCGCTGGAGTGGGCGACCTCCTGTCCGCCGCCGCGGCACAACTTCCTCGTCCTGCCGCGGATCCGCAGCGAATCCCCGGCGTTCGACCTGCACCACCCGGACGTACGGGAGAAGGAGGTGACCGCGCCGTGACGGCCCACGACGAGCGGGACCTCGTCCGGCAGGTCGAGGGGCATCTGCTGCTGGCCGCCGCACGGGAGGAGGGCCGTACCGCCGCGGCACGGCTCGGCTCCCGGCTGGGTTGGCTCACCGAAAGCCAGCGGCAGGACGTGGAGCGGCAGTTCGAGGCCGAGTATCTGGCGCTGGCCCGCCGCTCGTGGGGCCGCACGGCGGAGCGGGCGGAGGAGCTGCGGCAGGCGTACGAGGCTCGGTACCGGGCGCTGCGCGGACGGCTGCTGGCCTGCTGTGTGCTGGGGTGCGCGCTGCTGGCGGCGGCGGTCCTGGTGCTGTCCGCCGCCGCCTGGTGACCTGGTTCGGAGAGGCGTGAGCAGTAACTGGGGGCCGACCGCAGAGCCGCCCGGGGGGTGAAGTCAGGGGCTGCGGCAGGGTGAACCGGGCCCGGAAAGCGGGTCGTTGGGGTACGGGCCCGCGCGGACCGGCCATACTGGCTGTCGTGCGCGTTGCGATCATGACGGCGGGTTCCCGGGGCGACGCCGCCCCCTACACCGGGCTCGGGCACCGGCTCGCCCTGGCCGGGCACGAGGTCACCCTGGTCACGCACGGCCGCTTCGAGCCACTGGTAGCCAGCTCCGGCGTACGGTTCCACGCGCTGCCGGTCGACCCGCGGGCGGAACTGGAGTCCCCGCGCGGCCGGGGCCTGCACCGCAGCACCAGCGGCGCCGGAAAGCTGCTGCGGGTGGTGGAGCTGGCGCGGCACCTGGTCGGGCGGATGACCGAGGACCTGCTGAACGCGGCCCGGGACAGCGATGTCCTGCTGCTCTCCGCCTCGCTGGCCCCGCTCGGGCACACCATCGCCGAGGGGCTGCGACTGCCGAGCCTGGGCGTCTATCTGCAACCCGTCGCCGCGACCCGGGAGTTCGCCCCCGCGGTGCTGGGCGGCGGGTCCTGGGGCGGGCCGGCCAACCGGATCGCCGGGCAGGGGGTGAGCCTGGCCGTGGAGCACGTCTTCGCCGGCGCGGTACCGGCGCTGCGCGCACGGCTCGGCCTGCCCCCGCTGCGGACCGGTGCCGCCCGGCGGGCCCGGGAGCGGCGGCTCTGGCCGGTGCACCACGGCTTCAGCCCGCTGGTGGTGCCCCGGCCCGGCGACTGGCGGCCAGCCTGTCGGTGGACGGTTACTGGTGGCCGTACGACACCGGGACCCGGCTCCCCCGGCAGCTGGAGGAGTTCCTCGACGCCGGGCCGCCGCCGGTGTTCGTCGGGCTGGGCAGCGCCACCGTGCCGGACGCGCGCGGGCTGAGCGCGCGGGTGGTGGCGGCGCTGCGGCGGGCCGGGCTGCGCGGGGTGGTCCAGCGCGGCTGGGGCGGGCTCGCGGCCGACGGGGACGACATGCTGACCATCGGCGAGGTGCCGCACGCGGTGCTCTTCCCGCGGATGGCCGCCGTCGTGCACCACGCGGGCGCGGGCACCACCGCGGCGGGGCTGCGCGCCGGGGTGCCCGCCGTGCCGGTGCCGGTCCAGTTCGACGCGGGTTTCTGGTCCGCCCGGCTGGTCGCCCTGGGCGTCGCCCCGGCTGTCGTACCGCTGCGCCGCCTGACCGTGGACGCGCTGTCCGCGGCGCTGGTCCGGGCCACCCGGGACCCGGCGTACCGGCGGCGCGCCGACGCCCTGGCCGCCCGCCTCCGCGCCGAGGACGGCACGGCACCGGTGCGCGCGGCGCTGGACCGGCTGGAGCCACGGCCGTAGGACCGCGCCGGTCGGCGGTGGCCCCGGGGCGTCAGCCCATGGTGAGCACCATCCGGAAGCGGGCGGCGCCGGAGAGCATCCTGTCGTACGCCTCTCCGGCCCGCTCCAGCGGGACGGTCTCGGTCATCGGGCGGATGCCGTGCAGGGCGCTGAACGCCATGGTGTCCTCGACGTCCTGGGAGGTGCCGGAGGCGTGCCCGCGGACCACGCGGCTGCCCAGGATCACCTGGAACGGGCTGATGCCCAGCGGCGCGGTGTCCGCTCCGATGACCACCAGTTCCCCGCGGTGGGTGAGGCCGTCCACGGTGGCCGATATGGCCTCGGACTTCCCGGCGGTGGCCAGCACGACCGTGGCCCCGCCGAGGGACTGCAGCGCCTCGGCGACCGGAGTGCCGGACGTGCTGTCCACGTAGTGGTGGGCGCCGAGCTGCTTGGCGAAGTCGGCCTTCTCGGCGCCCCGGGCGATCGCCACGGTCTCGAAGCCCATGGCCACCGCGTACGGGACGCCGAGGTGACCGAGGCCGCCGAGGCCGAGGACCGCGACCAGGTCCCCGGGCCGGGCCGAGCTGCGCCGCAGCCCGTTGTACGTGGTCACGCCCGCGCAGGCCATGGGGCCCGCGTCGGCCGCCGCCACCGCGTCGGGAATGCGGGCCAGGGCGTCGACGGGCGCGATCACCTTCTCGGCGAATCCTCCGTCGTAGGCCCAGCCGGGCACCTTGAGGGTGGTGCAGTCGATGAAGTCGCCCTGCCGGCACGGCGTGCAGTGGCCGCAGCTGCCGCCGAACCAGCCGACCGCCACCCGGTCGCCGGCCCGGTAGCCCCATTCCTCGGTGCCCTCGCCCAGTTCCTCCACGCGTCCGGCGATCTCGTGCCCGGGCACCACCGGGAACGTGACGCCCGGCACGCCGCCGCCCACGAAGAGGGTGTCGCTGTGGCAGATCCCGCACGCCTCGACGGCGATCCGCACATGGCCGGGTCCCGGTTGCGGCACCTCGCGTTCGACCAGTTCGAAGGTACCGTCCGGCTCGGTCACCTGCGCGACTCGATAGGTGCTCATGGGTCTCTCCGGAGTACGGGTGCGTACGGATACGACGGTCCCCCGCACCAGCAGACCAGCTCGGGCCCGATCCCGCGCGCCGAACCCGGGCGCACCCCGCTGACCTGGGCGCCCCGGTCAGGGGTGGCCGGGGCGCCAGCCCTCCGGCCGGAGCATCCCCAGCAGCAGCCGGACCAGCTCGTCCACCACCTCGTCGAGCGTGGCGTCCACCCAGCCGGCGGTCCAGTCGTGCAGCAGTCCGTTGACACTGCCGATGAAGGCCGTCGCGGCGAGGCGGTAGTCGCGCGGCGCCGCCTCGCCGCGGGCCACGGCCGCGTCCGCCTCGGCGCGGATGAGGTCGACCCAGCGGGCGCGGCGGGCGAGCCGCTGCTCCTCCAGGCGGGGGCTGACCCCGATGATCTCCACGAACGCGATGCGGATGCGGCGCGGGTCGCAGGTGACGTCGCGGGCGTAGGCGCGGAAGAGCACGGTGGCGCGCTCGGCCAGCGGCAGGTCGTCCGCGGTGGCGAGGGCGGCCAGGACGGCCTGCTCGGCCCAGCCGTTGACCTCCAGGTGCAGCGCGGCGAGGACGTCCTCCAGGGTGCGGAACTCTTCGTAGAACTGGCGGGTGGACAGGCCCGCGGCCTGGCTGAGCGCGGCGACCGTGGTGCCGCGGTAGCCGGGCGTGTCGCCGAACAGGCGCAGGGCGGCGTCGAGGAAGCGGCGGCGCCGCTCGGCCTGCCGTTCCTCGGCGGACCGGCCGCCGTACCGTCCCGTCGGTGCTCTGAGCCTGCCCCCCACGCGTCCGCCTCCGTCGCCTCGCCCGT
The DNA here is from genome assembly GCF_040645015.1 of Streptomyces sp. NPDC046881. Taxonomy (NCBI): domain Bacteria; kingdom Bacillati; phylum Actinomycetota; class Actinomycetes; order Kitasatosporales; family Streptomycetaceae; genus Streptomyces; species Streptomyces sp. NPDC046881. Next base: position 4,327 of record NZ_JBEYXJ010000210.1, read on the forward strand.
CGGGGCCAATCTTGTCGTGCACACATCTTGTCGAGAAGGCCGCCCCCTCCTTACTTTTCAGTAAGTTCACTGTGAATGCGCGTGTGTTCAGATTCCCCCGAGGAAAGAGAGCCGTCATGCCTGCCTTCAGAACCAGGCACCTGTGCTCCGTGGCCGCCGCCCTCGCCCTGACCGTCGCCGGCCCGGCGACCGCCGCCTCCGCCGCCCCCGACGGCCTGCGCGAGGTGCTGTTCGTCGGCAACAACTGGGACGGCACCGCCGATGTCATCCGCTCCTCCGGCGACTTCGCGAAGGTGGGCCGGATCAACGTCATCCCCGACAGGGACGCGCGGATGGCCGAGATCAACGCGGATCCGATCAAGTGGATCTACTTCCAGGCGATCCGCAACAGCGTCGGCGAGGGCCACGACCAGTTCGCCGACGACATGTACTCGACGCCGGACGGCCGCTCGGTGGTGGTGTCCCGGCCGAGTTTCGCGGACGTCGTCTCCATCGATCTGGCCAGCGGAAAGGTCAACTGGCGTTTCCCGGTCGCCGGTTACCGGGCCGACCACATGGCGGTCTCCCCGGACGGTACCCGGGTGGCGGTCTCGGCCTCGACCGCCGGCACCGTGCACGTGCTCGACATCGTCACCGGCAGGCAGCTGGGGTCGTTCGCGACCGGCGACAAGCCGCACGAGAACATCTTCACCAAGGACGGCAGGTACATCTGGAACATGTCCATCGGTGACGTCAACACCGCTCTGGACGACCCGGGCTGGGACTGGACCAAGGGCGACCGGCGCATCACGGTCGTGGACGCGACGACGTACCGGCAGGTCGAGGTCGTCGACATGCGGCAGCGGCTGGACGCGTTCGGGCT
>NZ_JBEYXJ010000211.1:0-5145 GCF_040645015.1 Streptomyces sp. NPDC046881
AAGGAACGGTCGCTTCCTTTGTACTCACCCTCTCGGGCTTTCCTCCGGGCGCTTCCCTTCGGTCTTGCGTTTCCGACTCTATCAGATCTTTTCTCGATCCGATTTCCTCGGTGCTTTCCAGGTTCCCGCTCTCGCGTTTCCCTTTCCGGCGGCTCCGACTTTATCAGAAGTTCTGAGTCGGATTTCCCACCCGCTCCGGGCATCCATGTCCAGCACGTGAAGTGCTGGGGTTCCCGGGTGGGCGGAGCCGTAAACGTACTGGAGCGGGGCGCCCCGATGCAAATCGAGGCGCCCCGCTCCTGGTGTCCACCGACGGGTCGTCAGACCTCCACGACCACAGGCAGGATCATCGGCCTGCGGCGATACGTGTCCGAGACCCACTTGCCGAGGGTTCGGCGGATGAGCTGCTGGAGCTGATGGGGCTCCACCACGCCGTCCTGGGCCGACCGCTCCAGGACCTCCGTGATCTTCGGGAGGACGTCGGAGAAGGCCGAGTCCTCGATGCCGGAGCCGCGCGCCTGGACGTGCGGGCCGCCGGTGATCTTGCCGGTGGAGGCGTCCACGACCACGAAGACCGAGATGATGCCCTCGTCGCCGAGGATCTTGCGGTCCTTGAGCGCCGGCTCGCCGACGTCGCCGACCGAGAGCCCGTCGACGTAGACGTAACCGGCCTGGACCTTGCCGGAGATCTTGGCCTTGCCCTCGATCAGGTCGACCGCCACGCCGTCCTCGGCGATGACGATCCGGTCGTGCGGGACGCCGGTCAGGGCGCCCAGCTCGGCGTTGGCCCGCAGGTGGCGCCATTCGCCGTGGACCGGCATCAGGTTCTTCGGGCGGCAGATGTTGTAGAAGTACAGCAGCTCGCCCGCGGACGCGTGGCCGGAAACGTGCACCTTGGCGTTGCCCTTGTGGACGACGTTGGCGCCCCAGCGGGTCAGGCCGTTGATCACGCGGTAGACCGCGTTCTCGTTCCCGGGGATCAGCGAGGAGGCGAGGATGACCGTGTCGCCCTCGACGATGCGGATCTGGTGGTCGCGGTTGGCCATGCGGGACAGGGCCGCCATCGGCTCGCCCTGGGAGCCCGTGCAGACCAGGACCACCTCGTGGTCGGGCAGGTCGTCCAGCGTCTTGACGTCCACCACCAGGCCCGGCGGGACCTTCAGATAGCCCAGGTCGCGGGCGATGCCCATGTTGCGGACCATGGAGCGGCCGACGAAGGCGACCCGGCGGCCGTACTCGTGGGCCGCGTCCAGGATCTGCTGGATGCGGTGGACGTGGCTGGCGAAGCTCGCCACGATGATCCGCTTGCGGGCGCCGGCGAAGACCTGCCGCAGCACGTTGGAGATGTCGCGCTCGGGCGGGACGAAGCCCGGGACCTCCGCGTTCGTCGAGTCGGCGAGGAGGAGGTCGATGCCCTCCTCGCTCAGCCGCGCGAAGGCGTGCAGGTCGGTGAGGCGGTTGTCCAGCGGCAGCTGGTCCATCTTGAAGTCGCCGGTGTGCACCACCATGCCGGCGGGCGTGCGGATGGCGACGGCCAGGGCGTCCGGGATGGAGTGGTTGACGGCGACGAACTCGCAGTCGAAGGGACCGATGCGCTCACGGTTCCCCTCCGCCACCTCCAGGGTGTACGGACGGATCCGGTGCTCCTGGAGCTTGGCCTCGATGAGGGCGAGGGTCAGCTTGGAGCCGATCAGCGGGATGTCCGGCTTCAGGCGGAGCAGGTAGGGGACGCCGCCGATGTGGTCCTCGTGGCCGTGCGTGAGGACGATGCCCTCGATGTCGTCGAGGCGGTCCCGGACGGACGAGAAGTCCGGCAGGATCAGGTCGATTCCGGGCTGCTCCTCCTCGGGGAAGAGCACTCCGCAGTCGACGATCAGCAGGCGGCCGCCGTACTCGAAGACCGTCATGTTTCGGCCGATCTCGCCAAGGCCACCGAGCGGGGTGACCCGCAGGCCGCCCTCGGGGAGCGGCGGGGGCGGGCCGAGTTCAGGATGCGGATGACTCAAAAGACTCTCCTCACCACGCGCGCCACGTACCGGTATGGCACGTGGCGCGCATGACGTTCGTGCTGAAGCAGTTGTCGTTGTGGGGTGCGGGCACCGGTGGCCCGCCTCTTCTGTTGTTCTTCAGTTGTGAAGCTCGTGTGGTGCCAAGTCTGTAATCAGAGCTGTACCCCGCCGGCAGCAAGATCGATCTTGAGCTGGGCGATCTCCTCGGGCGAGCACTCGACCATGGGCGAGCGCAGCGGTCCGGCGGGCAGGCCCTGGAGGGCGAGCGCCGCCTTGGTGGTCATGACGCCCTGGGTACGGAACATGCCGGTGTAGACCGGGAGCAGCTTCTGGTGGATCTCGGTGGCCTTGACGACGTCGCCGGAGACGTACGCGTCCACCAGGGCGCGCAGGTCGGGGGTGACGAGGTGGCCGACGACCGAGACGAAGCCGACCGCGCCCACGGAGAGCAGCGGGAGGTTGAGCATGTCGTCGCCGGAGTACCAGGCGAGGCCGGACTGGGCGATGGCCCAGCTGGCGCGGCCGAGGTCGCCCTTGGCGTCCTTGTTGGCGACGATCCGGGGGTGCTCGGCGAGCCGGACGAGCGTCTCGGTGCTGATCGGGACGCCGCTGCGGCCGGGGATGTCGTAGAGCATGACCGGCAGACCGGTGGCGTCCGCGACGGCCGTGAAGTGCCGGTACAGACCCTCCTGCGGGGGCTTGTTGTAGTACGGCGTGACGACCAGCAGGCCGTGGGCGCCGATGCGCTCGGCCTCGCGGGCCAGCTCGATGCTGTGGTGGGTGTCGTTGGTTCCGACGCCGGCGACGACGTGGGCGCGGTCGCCGACAGCCTCCAGTACGGCTCGTACCAGGTCCGATTTCTCCGCGTCGCTGGTGGTGGGGGACTCGCCGGTGGTGCCGTTGACGATCAGGCCGTCGTTGCCTGCGTCCACCAGGTGGGTGGCGAGCCGCTGCGCGCCGTCGAGGTCGAGTGCGCCGTCCGCCGTGAAGGGCGTGACCATGGCGGTGAGGACCCGCCCGAAGGGGGTCTGCGGAGTCGAGGTCGGAGCCATGGGTAACACGCTACTCGGTGCGCGATGCGGGGTGTGCCCGTGGGGTGTCGGGAAAGTCAGGACAAAGAAGGAGCCCGGCACTGCCTGCTCGGGGGTTCAAGCAGTGCCGGGTCCGTTTGATCAGGCTAGATGAACTTCTCTAAATGCCGCAATACGGACACTTCCCCAGGCTGATCCGTACATCCGTTCCGGCAGGGGAACAAGGCTTCGTTACGGGGCCACACGCCCGTTCGCGTTGAAGGCGGCGTACGTCAGCGGCATGAGCTTCGCCCACTCCGCCTCCATCTTCTCGCCCACCATCTCGATCTCCCGCTGCGGGAAGGACGGCACCTTGGCCAGCTCGTGCTGGGTGCGCAGCCCGAGGAAGTGCATCAGGGAGCGGGCGTTGCAGGTGGCGTACATCGAGGAGTAGAGGCCGACGGGGAGGGCCGCGCGGGCGACCTCGCGGGCGACGCCGTCGGCGAGCATCTTCTGGTAGGCCGTGTACGCCTGCTCGTACGACTCGCGCAGGGCGCCGGTGACCGCCTCGTGCTGGGCCGGGGTGCCCTCGACGAAGACGTACTTGCCCGGGCGGCCCTCCTGGACGAGCTTGCGGTCGGCGCCGGGAACGTAGAAGACGGGCTCCAGCTCCCGGTAGCGGCCGGACTCCTCGTTGTAGGACCAGCCGACGCGGTGCCGCATGAACTCGCGGAAGACGAAGATCGGGGCGCTGATGAAGAAGGTCATCGAGTTGTGCTCGAACGGGCTGCCGTGCCGGTCGCGCATCAGGAAGTTGATCAGGCCCTTGGAGCGCTCGGGGTCCTTCTTCAGCTCCTCCAGGGACTGCTCGCCGGCGGTGGAGACGCGGGCGGCGAAGAGCACGTCGGCGTCCGAAGCGCTGGACTTCACCAGCTCTACGGTGACGTCACTGCGGAACGTGAGCGACTCGGGCGTGGTCACGGGGGTAGGGGTCCTTCCCATTACTTCTGTGGTTGGCGACCACCTTACGGGGGCACCCGACGGGCCCCGGACACGACCTCGCTCCTACGACGCACCGAGATTTTTTCCGACATGGGCACCTTTTGTGTCACTCGCGCGTCTGTACCGGTGAGATCTGCGTGTTCGATCACCCACCCTGAGAGGAGCGGCACACACGATGTTCCGTCGGCGCGAGCCCGTACCCTTCGCCTTCCTGGCCGAGGCGGACAGGTTCCGCAGTAATGTCACTCCCCCGCCCCGCAGGCGGGCGTCCTTCGGCGAGATAGCCGGGCGCTGGCTGCTGGGCCTCACCCTCGTCGCCGGGCTCGCCGGCGCCCTGATCCTGGGCACGCCGGCGCTCTCCACGCCGTCCGGTTCGTCGGCTCAGCAGTCCCAGGCGTCCCAGGGGCACTGAGTACTCTTCCGGACGCCCAAGGCTGGTGAGCGGGAACACGGCCGGATAGCCTCACGGCACAGCCCACGCGAGGAGCGAGTGAGGACCAGCCGTGCCCCTGCCCTTCCTGACGGCCGACCGCACCTTCGATTCGGCGGCAGAGAGTGCGCTGCCGTACGACGACCCCGACCGCTGGCGGCGCCCCTACCGGCCCGGACCCTGGCGGGTGGGGGTGGCCGCGCTGGTGCTGCTGCTCGCCTCCTTCGCGCTGTTCGCCGCGGTGCTCATCGCGCTGACCGGCTCGCTGTCCACCGCCGGGGTCGTCCTCGGCGTCGGGCTGGCGATCGTCGCCGGTGCGCTGCGGCTGCTGCGCATGGGGGTGTGGGTCAGCGGGCGCGGGCTGCGCCGTACCGGCTTGCTGGTGACGCGGACGGTGCCGTGGGCGCGGGTCGTCTCGGTGCGGACGGTCCAGCAGCCGGTGCGCTGGCTGGGGCTGCCGCGGACGGTGCAGGGCCAGGCGCTGGCGCTCGTCCGCAAGGACCGGCGGCCCGAGGACACCCCGCCGCTGCTCACCACCCACGGCCTGGACTTCCTCGGCCGCCCGCTGGCCTTCGACCGAGCCGCGGACGCGGTGGAGGCCTGGGCGGCGGAAAACGGCCGCGGCTGACACCGGACGCACAACCCGAAGGGGCCGGGCCCCCCGGGGGGGGGGCGGGCCCCGGGGCGGGGCGGG
>NZ_JBEYXJ010000212.1:0-5060 GCF_040645015.1 Streptomyces sp. NPDC046881
TCCTCGGCGGGCGCCTCCTCGATCACCACGTGCGCGTTCGTCCCGCTCACACCGAACGACGACACACCCGCCCGCCGGGCTCGCGCCTCCTCACGAGGCCACGACCGCGCCTCGGTGAGGAGTTCGACGGCCCCTTCCGACCAGTCCACCTTCGGCGTCGGCTCGTCCACATGCAGCGTCCTCGGCAACTCCTCGTGGCGCAGCGCCATCACCATCTTGATGACACCCGCGACACCCGCGGCGCCCTGCGAGTGACCGATGTTGGACTTCACGGAGCCGAGCCACAGGGGGTCGCGGTCGCCCCGCTCCCTGCCGTAGGTGGCGATCAGGGCCTGCGCCTCGATCGGGTCGCCCAGCGCGGTGCCGGTGCCGTGCGCCTCGACCGCGTCCACGTCGGCCGGGGTCAGCCCGCCGTCCGCGAGGGCCTGCCGGATGACCCGCTGCTGCGAGGGGCCGTTGGGGGCGGTCAGGCCGTTGGAGGCACCGTCCTGGTTGACCGCCGTACCCCGCACGACCGCCAGCACCGGATGACCGTTGCGCCGCGCGTCCGACAGCTTCTCCACGAGCAGGACGCCGACGCCCTCGGACCAGGCGGTGCCGTCCGCGGCGGCCGAGAACGCCTTGACCCGGCCGTCCCTGGCCAGACCGCGCTGGCGGGAGAACTCCACGAACGTGTCCGGGGTCGCCATGACCATCACACCGCTCGCGAGGGCCAGCGAGCACTCGCCGCTCCGCAGTGCCTGGACGGCCATGTGCAGGGCGACCAGGGAGGAGGAGCACGCGGTGTCGACGCTGACGGAGGGGCCTTCCAGGCCGAGGGTGTAGGAGACCCGGCCGGAGGCGACACTGCCCGCGGTACCGGTCAGCCGCAGCCCCTGGAACTCTGCGGGGGCGTGCTGGAGCCGGAGGGTGTAGTCGTGGCTGATGATGCCGGTGAACACACCGGTGTCCGAGCCCCGCAGCGTGGCCGGGTCGATGCCGGCCCGCTCCAGCGTCTCCCAGGTGACCTCCAGCAGCAGGCGCTGCTGCGGGTCCATCGCGAGGGCCTCGCGCGGGGAGATCCCGAAGAAGCCCGCGTCGAACGCGCCGACGTCCGGCAGGAAGGCGCCGCGGTCGACGTACGACTTGTCGACGGCGTCCGGGTCCGGGTCGAACAGGGTGTCCAGGTCCCAGCCGCGGTTGTCGGGGAAGCCGCCCATGACGTCCGCGCCGTCGGCGACCAGCCGCCACAGCTCCTCCGGGCCGGTGACCCCGCCGGGGAACCGGCAGCCCATGGCGACGATCGCGATCGGCTCGTCGGTGTCCCGGGACCGTCCGCCGTCGGCACCGGTGTGCCGGGCGGGAGCGGTCGCCGCGGACGGCTCGGGCTCGCCGATGCCGAGTTCGGTGTGGAGGTGGGCGGCCAGCGCGGCCGGGGTCGGGTAGTCGAAGACGACGGTCGCGGAGAGCCGGACGCCGGTGGCGGCCGTGAGGCGGTTGCGCAGTTCGACCGAGGTCAGCGAGTCGAAACCGGCCTCCTTGAAGGCGCGTTCGGCGTCGACGGTGTGGGCGCCGGCGTGGCCGAGGACGGCCGCCGCGTGCCCGCGGACCAGGTCCAGCAGCCGTGACCGCTGCTCCTCCCGCGGGAGCCCGGCGAGTTCCTGGGCCGGTGCGCCGGTCGCCGCGGAGCGGGTCCGGGCGACCTGCCGGGTCTGCCGGACGAGTCCGCGCAGCAGCGGCGGTACGCCCTGGTCGGCGGCGCGGGAGCGCAGGCTCGCGAGGTCCAGGCGGGCGGGGACGAGGGCGGCCTCCGGCGAGCGCAGGGCCGTGGTGAAGAGCGCGTTGCCGATCTCGGCGGTGATGCCGAGCATGCCGTCACGCTTGTTGCGGGCCAGGGCGGCGGCGTCCAGGGTTCCGGCCATGCCCTCGGCCCACATGCCCCAGGCGAGGGAGGTGGCGGGCAGCCCCAGGGAGCGGCGGTGCTCGGCGAGCGCGTCCAGGAAGCCGTTGGCGGCGGCGTAGTTGGCCTGGCCCGGGTTGCCCAGGACACCGGCCGCCGAGGAGTACAGGACGAAGGCGGCCAGGTCCAGGTCGCGGGTCAGTTCGTGCAGGTGCCAGGCTGCGTCCACCTTCGCGGCGAACACCCGCTCCAGCCGCTCCCGGCTCTGCGCGGCGATCACACCGTCGTCCAGGACACCCGCCGTGTGCACCACCGCCGTCAGCGGACGCTCCACCGACTCCAGCAACGCCCCCAGCGCCACACGGTCCGACACGTCACACGCCTCGATCCGCGCCTCGGCACCGAACCCGGCCAACTCTTCCACGAGTTCGGCCGCACCCTCGGCTTGCGCACCCCGACGGCCCACCAGCAGCAGATGCCGCACGCCGTGCTCCTCGGCCAGATGCCGGGCGACCAACCGGCCCAGCGTGCCCAGGCCACCCGTGACCAGCACCGTCCCCTCCGGATCGAGGGCGCGGGGCAGGGTGAGGACGACCTTGCCGATGTGCCGGGCCTGGCTGACGTACCGGAACGCCTCCGGGGCCCTGCGCACGTCCCAGGTCCGGACGGGCAGGGGTGACAACGCGCCCTGCTCGAAGAGGGAGAGGAGTTCGGTGAGGATCTCCTGGACCCGGTCCGGACCGGCTTCGACCAGGTCGAACGCCTGGTAGACGACACCGGGGCAGGTGGCGGCCACCTCGTCGGCGTCGCGGATGTCGGTCTTGCCCATCTCCAGGAAGCGTCCGCCGCGCGGCAGCAGGTCGAGGGAGGCGTCGACGAACTCGTGGGCGAGCGCGTCGAGGACGACGTCCACGCCCCGGCCGTCGGTGGCCGCCAGGAACTGCTCCCTGAACTCCAGCGTGCGGGAGTTGCCGATGTGCCGCTGGTCGAGTCCGTTCGCGCGCAGGGCGTCCCACTTGCCGGGGCCGGCCGTGCCGAACACCTCGGCGCCCGCGTGCCGGGCCAGCTGGACGGCGGCCATGCCGACGCCGCCGGCGGCGGCGTGCACGAGCACCGACTCGCCCGCGCGCAGCCCGGCCCGGTCGAACAGGCCGTAGTAGGCGGTCGTGAACACGATCGGGACGCTCGCCGCCTGCTCGTACGTCCACCCGGTGGGGATCCGCACGAGGTGGCGGTGGTCGGCGAGGGCCTCGGGGCCGAAGCCGTCGCGCAGCAGGCCCATCACCCGGTCGCCGGGCGCGAGCGAGGTCACGCCGGGGCCGGTCTCCAGCACGACACCGGCGCCCTCGCCGCCGAAGTGGGCGGAGCCCGGGTACATGCCCAGGGCGATCAGGACGTCGCGGAAGTTCAGGCCGGCCGCGCGCACGGCGAGGCGGACCTGGCCCTCGGCGAGCGGCTCGCGGACCTGCGGTGCGGGCAGCAGCGCCAGGTTCTCCAGGGTGCCGGCGGCGGTGACGTCCAGGTGCCAGGTGTCGGCGCCGGCCGGGACCGCCAGGGTGTCCGCCGGGGCGCCGAGGGCGAGCCGGGGCGTGCTCGCGTGGCCCGCGCGGACGGCCAGCTGCGGCTCACCGGTGGCGAGAGCGGCGGGCAGCGCGTCGCGGGAGGCGGGGTCGTCGTCGAGGGCGGCCAGCACGATCCGGTCGGGGTGCTCGGACTGGGCCGAGCGGACCAGGCCCCACACGGCCGCGGCGGCCGGGTCGCCGAGCGGGTCCCGGGTGAGGACGACCAGGCGGCCGTCCGCGCCGTCCAGGTGGGCCTGGACGGCGCTGAGGACCCGCGTGGTCAGGTCGAGGGCGCCCTCGGGGCCGGCGGCGACGGGCTCGGTGAAGTCGGCGACCGTGCCCGCGGAGTCGGGCACCGGGCCCGGCTCGCGGGCCTCGGTGGCCAGCGGGGCCCAGTCGACCCGGTACAGGGAGTCGTGCGCCGGGGTCCGGGCGGTGCCGAGCTGCTCGGCGGAGACCGGGCGCAGCACCATGGAGCCGATGTCGGCGACGGGGGCGCCGGTCGGGTCGGCGAGGCTCAGGGAGATGCCGTCGGTGCCCTCGGGGACCGCGCGGACCCGCAGGGCGGTGGCGCCGGAGGCGTGCAGGGCGATGTCGTTCCAGGCGAACGGCATCCGGGTCCGGTCGGCGTCGGCTTCCTGCCCGGGGCAGAACATGCCGCTCTGCAGGGCGGAGTCGAGCAGCGCCGGGTGGAGGCCGAAGCCTTCGACGGTCGGCTCCTCGGGCAGGGCGATCTCGGCGAAGACCTCCTCGCCGCGCCGCCAGACCCGGCGCAGGCCCTGGAAGGCGGGGCCGTACTCGAGTCCGGCCGCGCGCCGGGCGTCGTAGAACCCCTCCAGAGCAACCGGCTCGGCCCCCGCCGGAGGCCAGGACCCGAAGTCGTACGACACTGCCGCCGGCGCCCGCTCGGCCAGCGCACCGCTGACATGCCGCACCCACGGCGTCCCCGGACCGGCGTCCTGGGCCGCCGAGTACACACCCACCGACCGCCGGCCGTCCTCCACACCCCCCACGACCACCTGGACCCGCACCCCACCACTCGCCGGCAACACCAGCGGCGCCTCGATGACGAGTTCCTCGACCGCGGCCGCACCCGCCTCGTCACCGGCACGCACCACCATCTCCACCAGCGCCGCACCCGGCACCACGACCGAACCGGCCACCACATGCTCCGCCAGCCACGGATGCGTCCGCACCGACAACAGACCCGTCGCCAGCACCCCACCGGACTCCGGCAACGGGGTGACCGCGCCGAGCAGCGGGTGCCGGGCCCCGGCGAGTCCCGCGCCGGAGACGTCGGCGACGGGAGCGGCGTCCTCCAGCCAGTACCGCTCGCGCTGGAAGGCGTAGGTCGGCAGGTCCACGCGGCGCGCACCGGTGCCGGCGAAGACGCCGTCCGCGTCCACGGCGACGCCGTGCGCGAAGAGCCGGCCCAGCGCCGTGACGGCGGCACGCGGTTCGGCGAGACCGTTGCGGAGCAGGGTCACGAACCCGGTGCCGGTGGCGTCGGAGAGGCTCTGCTGGGCGAGGGCGGTGAGGACGCCGTCGGGCCCGGCCTCCAGGAACACCCGCACACCCTGCCCCTGCAGCGCCGCCACCCCGTCCGAGAACCGAACGGC
>NZ_JBEYXJ010000213.1:0-5018 GCF_040645015.1 Streptomyces sp. NPDC046881
CCGCCGGCAGGTACACCGCCCGCGCATCACCCTCCGGATCCGCCGCCATCGCCTCCAGCACCGCCCGGAACATCCCCGCCAGCCGCTCGGCGTGCGGCTTGGAGACGACGTCGGCGCGGGTGTTGACGTACAGGCGGTCGCCGCGGTTGAAGACCGTCAGGTCGAACTCGTTGGCCGCGCTGGTCATGCGCGTGCCGGTGGCGACCTTGCCGGTGTCGACCTGGTGGAAGTCGATGTAGTTGAAGTAGGCGTTGATCAGCCGGCCGCCGCCCCAGTCGCGCTGCACGGCGGGCATCGGGTAGCGCCGGTGCGGCCACAGCTCGACCTCGCGGTCGAAGACCTGCCCGACCAGCTCCCGCCAGGTGCGGGCGCTGCGGTCGACGGCGAACGGCAGCGTGTTGAGGTACATGCCGAGCACCCGTTCGGCGCCCGCCGCCTCGGGCCGGGTGTCGCACACCAGGCCCGCGTGGTAGGCGGGTTCGTCGGTGAGCTGGCCCATGACCTTCATGAACGCGGCGACCAGCACGCTCTTGTAGGAGACGCCGGCCGTGGCGGCCAGTTCCCGCAGCCGGTCGCCGAGGTCGTCGAAGGGGACCTCCTCGTAGACCGGTTCGGCGGTGGTGCCGGCCCAGTCGCGGGGCAGGGCCACCGGCGCGTGGCCGTGGGTGACGCGCTGCCAGTAGGCACGGTCGTCCGCCGAGTCCAGCGCGGCCAGTTCGGCGGCGACCGCGTCGGCGAAGCGCACCTCGGGTATCGCGTACGGCTCCGGTTCGCCGCCGTCCCGGAACGCCCGGTAGCAGTCGAGCAGTTCCACCAGCAGCTGGTGGTAGCTCCAGCCCTCGGTGATCGCGTGCGACTGGGTGAACGTGACCCACCAGGCCTCGTCGCTCTCCTCGTGGGCGAGGATCCGCATCAGCGGGGCCCGGTCGATCTCGAACGTGGCGGCGCGCTGCCGGGCCTGGAGCTCGAAGCGGGCCGCGGTCAGCTGCTCCTCGGCCAGTCCGCGCACGCTGTGCACGGCGACCGGGATCTCGACGGAGGCGTGCACCAGTTGCAGCGGGACCGAGTAGCCCGTGAGGTGGAAGGAGGTGCGCAGCATCTCGTGCCGTGCCGCGAGCACCCGGGCGGCGGCGCGCAGGGCCCGCGGGTCCAGCGGGCGGTCGTCGGCGACCCGGAACGTGTTGACGATGTGGTACGGGTTGCGGTTGCCGCCGGTGGTCTCGATCAGCATGCCGAGCTGGGTGCGGCCCACCGGGTAGGCGTCCGTCACGTCCTCCGGCAGCCGGGCGCGGTCCTCGGCGGAGATCAGCGCGAACGGGGCGACGAACGCCCGCTCCTCCGCGGTGAGCGTCTCCCGCCCGGCGACCAGTTCGACGAGCCGTTCCACGGTGCGGGCCTCGAAGACGTCACGCACCGCGAGGTCGACCCCCTGGGCGCGCAGCGCGCCGACGAGCGCGACGGCCCGGATGGAGTCGCCGCCCAGGTCGAAGAAGCCGTCGCGGACACCGACCCGGGCCACGCCCAGGGCCTGCGCCCAGGCCTCGGCCATCCGCTGTTCCTCGGCGTCGCGCGGGGCCAGGTAGGCGCCGCGGGCGAAGGAGGTGTCGTCGGGCGCGGGCAGCGCCCGCCGGTCGAGCTTGCCGTTGGGCGTCAGCGGGATGGTGTCCAGCGTGACGTAGGCGGCGGGCAGCATGTACTCCGGGAGCGTGCGGGCGAGCCGGTCGCGCAGCTCCTCGGGGGCGAGCCGTTCGGTGTCGCGGGTGGTGAGGTAGGCGACGAGCCGCTCCTCGTGGACGACCACGACGGCCTGCCGGACCGCAGGGTGGGCGCCCAGCGCGGCCTCGATCTCGCCCAGCTCGATCCGGTGCCCGCGGACCTTGACCTGGTCGTCCAGGCGTCCCAGGAAGTCCAGGCTGCCGTCGGCCCGCCAGGCGGCCAGGTCGCCGGTGCGGTACAGCCGGGCGTCGGCCGGCCCGTACGGGTCGGGCACGAAGCGCTCCGCGGTCAGCCCGGGCCGGCCGAGGTAGCCGCGGCCCACGCCGGCACCGCCGACGTACAGCTCGCCGGGTACGCCCACGGGCAGCGGGCGCAGCCACTCGTCCAGCACGTACAGCCGGGTGTTGCGCACCGGCCGGCCGATCGGGACCCGGGCGCCGAGGTCGGCGGTGCCGGACAGCACGGCGTGGGTGACGTCGTCGGAGCACTCGGTGGGGCCGTAGGCGTTCACCAGCGGGATGCCCGGGTAGCGGGCGAGCCAGCGGTCGCACAGCTCGGCGGGGAGCGCCTCGCCGGTGACGACCAGCCTGCGCAGCCGCGGCAGGGCGGGCGCCGCGGCCCCCGCGTCCCAGTAGTCCAGCGCGGTCCGCAGCAGCGACGGCACGACCTCCAGGACGGTGACGCCCTCGGCGGCGACCCGGGCGAACAGCTCCTTCGGGTCGAGCGCCGTCGCCCCGTCGACGGTGCGCACGCTGCCGCCGACGACCAGCGGGGCGAGCATCTGCCACACGGAGATGTCGAAGGCCGGGGAGGCGTTCTGCACGACGCTGTCGCCGGCGTCCAGCTCCAGGTCCTCGACCTTGGCCAGCAGGTGGTTGCCCATGCCGTCGCGGCGCACCATGGCCCCCTTGGGGCGGCCGGTGGAGCCGGAGGTGTAGATGACGTACGCCAGGTCGTCCTGGCCGGCGAGCGGCTCGGGGTCGGTGGCCGGCCGGGTGCTCCAGGCGTCCGGGGCGTCGACCAGGACGCGGGTCACGCCCGCCGCCTCGGGCACCGCGGCGGCCGTGGCCGAGGCGGTGAGCAGGAAGCGGGAACCGGCGTCCGCCACCATGAACCGCAGGCGGTCGGCGGGCGCGTCCGGGTCGAGCGGCAGGTAGGCGCCGCCGGCCTTGAGCACCGCCAGCACGGCGAGGACCAGCTCGGGCGAGCGTTCCAGGCAGAGGGCGACCAGGGTCTCCGGTCCCACCCCGAGTCCGCGCAGGTGGCGGGCGAGCCGATTGGCGCGGCCGTTCAGCTCCCCGTACGTCACCACCCGGTCGTCGGCGGTGACGGCCACGGCGTCCGGGGCGAGCGCGGCATGGCGCTGGAACTCCTCGGGCACCCGCAGGTCGACCGGGGTGCGGGCGGTGTCGGTGAGGGTCTCCAGCAGCAGCCGGCGCTCGTCGTCCGGCAGGCAGTCGGCACGGGCGTCGCCGTCGACGTCGGTGACGATCGCCTCCAGCACCGCGCGGTACATCGCGCGCAGCCGCTCACCGTCGGCCCGGCCGAGGACGGCGGTCCGGGTGGACAGGCTCAGCCGGTCGGGCCGGCAGTGCACGGTGACGTCGAACTCCGTGCGGTTGGTGCCGAGCCGGGCGTCGGCGCGGGTCCCGTCGCCGTCCTCCCCGTCCAGGCGGGGCAGGTCGACGTAGTTGAACGCGACGCTCACCAGCCGTCCGCCGCGCCAGGACCGCTGCAGGGCGGGGAACGGGTAGCGCCGGTGCGGCCACAGCTCGACCTCCCGGTCGAAGACCCGGGTGATCAGCTCCCGCCAGGTGCGGGCGGAGCAGTCCACCGGGAACGGCACGGTGTTGAGGTGCATGCCGTACACCCGGTCGGCGCCGAGCATCTCGGGGCGGGCGTCGACGACCAGGCCCAGCTGGAAGGCCGGGGACTCGGTGAGCCGGCTCATCACCTTGGCGTGGGCGGCCAGCAGCACGCTCTTGACGGAGGTCCGCAGCCGGGTGGCCACCTCGCGCAGACCGGGTTCCAGGTCGGCGAGGGGCAGTACGAGGTCGTAGCCCTCGCCGGGTTCCGCGGCGCGCTCCCAGCCGTCGGGCAGGGTGAGCGGCGGGTGGCTGTCGACGATGTCCTGCCAGTAGGCCGCGTCCTCGGCGGAGGCGAGGGAGTCCAGCTCGGCCGCGATGTAGTCGGCGTAGCGGACGTCCGGTGCCCGGTGGGGCGCCGGTTCCCCGCCGTCGCGCAGCGCGCGGTAGCAGCCGAGGAGTTCGGACAGCAGCCAGTTGTGGCTCCAGCCCTCGGTGATGGCGTGCGGCCGGGACAGCGACAGCCACCAGCCGTCGGCGGTGACATAGGCGGTGACCCGCAGCAGCGGGGCGCTCCCGAGGTCGATCTCGGCGTTCCGCTCGGCCAGCAGCAGCCGCATCAGCTCGTCGTCCGGCTCGTCCCCGGCCGCGCCGGGCACGTGGTGGACGGTGACCGGGACCTCGGCCTCGGCGTGCACCAGCTGCATCGGCACCGAGTAGGAGTGCAGGTCGAACGAGGTCCGCAGCAGCTCGTGCCGGCCGACGACGGTCCGCGCGGCCCGGCGCAGGGCCTCCTCGGAGAACGGGTGGGGGTCGCGCACCCGGTAGGCGACGAAGCTGCGGTAGGCGTCGCCGCCGTCGAGCAGCTCGACCACCATGCCGGTCTGCACCTGGGACATGGGGTAGGCGTCGCTCAGGCCGTCCGGCAGCGCGGCCCGGTCCTCGGCGGACAGCAGCGCGAACGGCTCGACCGGGCCCCGGGCCGCGGTCAGGTCGCCGCGCTCGGCCAGCAGGTGGGCGAGGTCGCCGACGGTACGGCGGGCGAAGACGTCGGTGACGGAGACGTCCAGGTTCTCGGCGCGCAGGGCCCCGACGAGGGCGACCGCGCGGATGGAGTCGCCGCCCAGGTCGAAGAACCCGTCGTGCACACCGACCCGGTCCACGCCGAGCACGTCCCGCCACACGGCGGCGATCCGCTCCTCCAGCGGGGTGCGCGGGGCGACGTAGCGGGACGCCGCGTAGGCGGTGCGGTCGGGCGCGGGCAGGGCGCGCCGGTCGAGCTTGCCGTTGGCGGTCAGCGGGATCGCGTCCAGCGTCACGAAGGCCGCGGGCACCATGTACGAGGGCATCGACTGCCCGCACAGGGCGACGAGTTCGGCCCCGGACGGCACCTCGTCCGCCGCCGGCACCAGGTAGGCGACGAGCTGCTCGTCGCGGACGACGGCGACGGCCTCACGGATACCGGGATGATCGGCCAGTACGGCCTCGATCTCGCCG
>NZ_JBEYXJ010000214.1:0-4697 GCF_040645015.1 Streptomyces sp. NPDC046881
CCCCCCACCCCCCCCCCCCCCGCCGGGCTGGGGCGGGTACCCGTAGGCGGCGGCCTGCGGGTGCTGGGGATGCGACTGCGGCTGCGCGGCCCCGTACGCCGCCCCGAACGCGGGAGGCGCCGGCGGCAGGCCGGGCGGCGGGGCCCCGGGCGAGACGACGGTCGGCAGGTGGTTGACGGGGGCGGCCGGTCCGCCGTCGGACACGGGGGCGTGTTCGGGCGACGCACCGGCACCCCCGGCGTCCGGCGCCGCCTGCGGCACCGGCGGGATCGCGTCGCCCGGGGCTACCGCCCCGCCCCGCTCCGGGTTCTCCACCTCCAGCAGCTGCACCGCGTGCCGCCCGAGCTGCGCGACCAGCGAACCGGGCAGCCAGGGATCCCGGGACCGGCCCCCGACCACGGTGTCCTCCACCCCGGTCCGCTCCAGGATCGCGTCCAGCGAGGGCCGGCTGCCCGGGTCCTTGCGCAGGCAGTCCCGCACCAGGTCGGCGATCCCCTCCGGGACTCCCGTCAGGTCCGGCTCCTCCTGGGCGATGCGGAACATCAGGGCGTGCACCCCGCTGTTGGCACCGCCGAAGGGCAGCACCCCGGTCGCCGCGTACGCCAGCACGGACCCGAGGCAGAACACGTCGCAGGCCGCGGTGATCCGGTCCCCGCGCACCTGCTCGGGCGCCATGAAGCCGGGCGAGCCGACGAGCGCCCCGGTGCGGGTGAGTCCCTCGCCGCCGACGGTGGCCGTCTCCCGGGCCCGCGCGATGCCGAAGTCGATCACGCGCGGGCCGTCGATGGTCACCAGCACGTTGGACGGCTTGAGGTCCCGGTGCACGATCCCGGCCGCGTGGATGTCCTTCAGCGCCTGCGCGAGCCCCGCCGCCAGGATCCGCACCGACCGCTCGGGCAGTGCCCCGTGGTCGTGCCCGACGACCTGCTGCAGGCTCGGCCCGGCCACGTAGCCGGTCGCCAGCCACGGCACGGCCGCCTCGGTGTCCGCGTCCAGCACGGGCGCGGTCCAGTACCCGCCGACCCGGCGCGCGGCCTGCACCTCCTGCCGGAACCGCGCGCGGAACTCCTCCTGCGCCGCCAGCTCCTCCCGGACCAGCTTGACGGCGACCGTCCGCCCCCGGTCGGAGCGGGCCAGGTACACGTGCCCCATGCCGCCCGCGCCGAGCCGTGCCAGCAGCCGGTACGCCCCGATCTGCGGCGGATCCCCCGGTCCCAGCTTCTCCATCCCCGCGCCGCCTTCCCCCCATAGGTCTGCAACGACCGAGAATAGTGCGGCGCCGCGACGAGGGACGCCTCCCCGTCGATCCCCGGCCGTTCCGCGGACGGTTCCCCGTCGACAACCTGTCGCGCTTTTCCCCCGTCCACGGAACAGGACGCCGATATGCCTTCCGCATCGCGGACATTTACCCTCACCGGCATGACCCCTCAGCCCAGCCCCGAAGCCGGCGCCGCGGTGAAGGCCGCGGACCGTGCGCACGTCTTCCACTCCTGGTCCGCCCAGGACCTCATCGACCCCCTCGCCGTCGCCGGCGCCGAGGGGTCGTACTTCTGGGACTACGACGGCACGCGGTATCTCGACTTCACCAGCGGACTCGTCTTCACCAACATCGGCTACCAGCACCCGAAGGTCGTCGCCGCGATCCAGGAGCAGGCCGCGAAGCTCACCACCTTCGCGCCCGCGTTCGCCGTCGAGGCCCGCTCGGAGGCGGCCCGGCTGATCGCCGAGCGGACCCCCGGCGACCTGGACAAGATCTTCTTCACCAACGGCGGAGCGGACGCCGTCGAGCACGCGGTGCGCATGGCCCGGCTGCACACGGGCCGCCCGAAGGTGCTCTCGGCGTACCGCTCGTACCACGGCGGCACCCAGCAGGCCGTCAACATCACCGGCGACCCGCGCCGCTGGGCCTCCGACAGCGCCGCCGCCGGCGTCGTCCACTTCTGGGCGCCCTTCCTCTACCGGTCCCGCTTCTACGCCGAGACCGAGGAGCAGGAGTGCGCCCGGGCGCTGGAGCACCTGGAGACGACGATCGCCTTCGAGGGCCCCGGGACGATCGCCGCGATCATCCTGGAGACCATCCCGGGCACCGCCGGGATCATGGTCCCGCCGCCCGGCTACCTGGCCGGCGTGCGCGAGCTGTGCGACAGGTACGGCATCGTCTTCATCCTGGACGAGGTCATGGCCGGTTTCGGCCGCACCGGCGAGTGGTTCGCGGCCGACCTGTTCGGCGTCACCCCCGACCTGATGACCTTCGCCAAGGGCGTGAACTCGGGTTACGTGCCTCTCGGCGGTGTGGCCATCTCGCAGGAGATCGCCGAGACCTTCGGCAAGCGGCCGTACCCGGGCGGGCTCACCTACTCCGGGCACCCGCTGGCCTGCGCCGCCGCCGTCGCCACGATCAACGTGATGGCGGAGGAGGGCGTGGTCGAGAACGCCCGGCTGCTCGGCGAGACCGTCGTCGGCCCCGGCCTCGCCGCGCTGGCCGAACGCCACCCGAGCGTCGGCGAGGTGCGCGGCGTCGGCATGTTCTGGGCACTGGAGCTGGTGCGCAACCGGGAGACCCGCGAGCCGCTGGTGCCGTACAACGCGGCCGGCGAGGCGAACGCCCCCATGGCCGCGTTCGCCGCCGCCGCCAAGCGGAACGGCCTGTGGCCCTTCGTGAACATGAACCGCACCCACGTGGTCCCGCCGTGCAACGCCACCGAGGCCGAGCTGAAGGCGGGCCTGGCCGCGCTCGACGCCGCGCTGAGCGCCGCCGACGAACACACCGTGTGACCGCACACACGGCTGCCGCCGGGCCGGTTCGAACGCGTAAGGTGACGTGCTCGTAAGCAGAAGGGACGCGCAAAACCGCGCGTCCGTACGAGTACGTCACCCGGACGTGTGAGGAGAGGCCCGGACCATGCCCGGCAACGGCGCTGTGACGCGCAGCACCCTGCGCCAGCAGATCGCGGACGCGCTCCGTGACGAGGTGCTGGCCGGGCGGCTGCGCCCGGGCCGGGCGTTCACCGTGAAGGAGATAGCCGACCAGTACGGCGTCTCCGCCACCCCCGTCCGCGAAGCGCTGGTCGACCTGTCCGCGCAGGGCATCCTGGAGGCCGACCAGCACCGCGGTTTCCGGGTGCCCGAGTACTCGCTCACCGACTACCGGAACATGATCGAGGCCCGCAGCCTGGTCACCGACGGCATGTTCCAGGCCCTCACCACCGGCCACCCCGCCTTCCGCACCCCGCCCGAGGACCCGCGCACGGCCGCGGCCCTGGCCACCGTGCGCCGCCGCGGCGAGGAGGCCCAGCGCGCCGCGACCGCCGGCGACGTCACCGTCCTCATCGGCTACGACCTGCGGTTCTGGCGCGAGCTGAGCGCCCTGTTCGGCAACCCCTACCTCGGCGACTTCCTGCACCGCCTGCGCGTGCAGTCCTGGGTCTGCGCGGTGCAGCACCTGCTCCGCCTGCCCGACCTGCGCGGCCGGCTCTGGGCCGGGCACCCCGAGCTGGTCGACGCGCTGGCCCGGCGCGAGGCCGAGGCCGCCCAGGCGATCGTCACCGCCGCCAATGCCCATTCGCTGGCGCTGCTGGAACACCTGACCAACGGGTAAGTGACCGATACGGTCCCTCCGAGCCGTCCGAGGGGAGCCGCCCCGGGGCCGTAGCGACTACCCTTCCCTGACCACCCGCTGCCGTGCGTGATCACGCGCCTGCCGATGCGAGGAGCCTTCTTTGGCCTGTGACCTGTGGCTGGTACCGCTCGTGGACGTGTTGTGCCACACCCCGGACAACCCCTTCGCCGAGGAACTCGCGCAGTACAACAAGGCCCTGGCCGAGGCCGGTCTGCCGCCGGTGCCGGTGTACCAGTACATGCCGGGCCTGTCCGGCGACGTCGCCCCGGTCGCCGGTTTCGACTACGACGCCCTGCACTTCCTGCGCCGGGTGTACCTGCTCCAGGTCTGCGGGCTGCCGGTGACGCCGGTGGACGAACTGGGCGGCGACTACGAGCAGTTGCTGGAGATGTTCGAGTCGACGGCCCAGCAGTCCCATCTGGTCTGGCACTACGACCACGCCGGCGCCTACGTCCCCGTGGACTTCCCGCACCCGCTGTCCAACGACGAACTCCTCGCCGGCGGCGGCCCCCTGGGCTCCGCCCAGACGCTGCTGCGCGAACTCCAGTACGTCGCCCCGTCGATCGGCATCGACCCGGCCAACCCCCCGGCCGCGCCCGCCCCGCCGACCGCCCCGACCGATCTGGAGGAACCGGCCGTCCCGGCCCCGTACGACCCCAGCCCCTTCGCCCGCGAACGCCACGTCTGGCTGGGCCTGCACGCGGCGGCGACCCGGTCCCTGGCCCAGGGCTCGATGATCGTGTTCAGCTGAGGTCCGGGCCTACCCGGGCCGGCCCGGGGCGCGGGCGATGAGCCGGATCTCCGGTGGCCAGAGCACCCCGCTCGCGAGCAGCAGCGAGGGGCCCAGGTGCACCGGGCACACGAGCAGGGGCGGCCGGTCGTGGCGGGCGACCTCGAAGACGGCCGGGTCCGAGCAGTCCGTGCCGCCGGCCTGGGGCCCCTCACCGCCGTACGGTCCCCGGCACAGCGCGCTCCGGTGGACGCCCATACGTCCATTGTCCACCGGATACGACGACGGAACCGCCCGCCGGCCGAGCCCTGGGAGGGCGGGCCGGCGGGGGGTTGCGCACGGTGGCTG
>NZ_JBEYXJ010000215.1:0-4306 GCF_040645015.1 Streptomyces sp. NPDC046881
ACTGTTAACGTTTTCACGGGTGTGACGGTCCGCTGCCCGAGGGTGCTGCACCCTCGGACAGCGCCGTGATTCCGGGCCCGCGGGCCTGTGGTTTACGGGAAGGTCAGCTTCCAGCCGTTGATCGTTCCAGTGTCGTAGGTGGCCTGATCCTGTACCCGCAACTTCCAGGTTCCGTTGGCCGATTCCGCCGCGGCGTTGACCGTGTAGGTCTCGTTCACGTCGTCCGCCGAGTCCGAGGAGCTGAAGTTCTTCAGCCGGTAGGCGGTGCCCGAGGGGCCGACGAGGTCGATCACCAGGTCACCCCGCCAGGTGTGGGTGATGTCGACGGAGACCTGGAGGTTGCTCGGCGCGTTCCCGGTCCGGCCGGAGACGGTGATGTTGGAGGTGACCGCCGGCCCGTTGTCCGGCACGGCCACCGGCGTGGTGCTCTCGTACGAGGTGCCGCCGCCCCCGCCGCCACCGGAGCGGGAGCCGACCGCCACGCCCGCCCAGGCGTCCTGCACCGCCTTGTACTCGGCGCTGGAGGTGCCGTACAGCTCGCCGGCCGCCGCCAGGGTGCCGGTGCGGGCGCCCGCGTAGTTGGTGGTGGACGTCCACTTGGTGGTCAGCGCCCGGTACCAGATCTGCAGCGCCTTGTCCCGGCCGATGCCGGTGACCGGAAGTCCGTCCGCCGTCGGCGAGTTGTAGCTGACGCCGTTGACGACCTTGGCGCCGCTGCCCTCGCTCAGCAGGTAGAAGAAGTGGTTCGCGGGGCCGGACGAGTAGTGCACGTCGACGCCGCCGATGCCCGAGTACCAGTTGTCCTTGGACGCGCCGTCCTTGCTGGGCTTGTCCATGTAGCGCAGCGGGGTGCCGTCGCCGTTGATGTCGATCTTCTCGCCGACCAGGTAGTCGCCGGGGTCGGTGGTGTTGTTCGCGTAGAACTCCACCCCGGCGGCCATGATGTCGCTGGTCGCCTCGTTCAGACCGCCGGACTCGCCGCTGTAGTTGAGGTTCGCGGTGGCGGAGGTGACGCCGTGGCTCATCTCGTGGCCGGCCACGTCGATCGAGGTCAGCGGCTTGGCGTTGCCGGAGCCGTCGCCGTAGGTCATGCAGAAGCAGCTGTCGTCCCAGAACGCGTTCACGTACGAGTTGCCGTAGTGCACGCGCGAGTAGGCGCCGACGCCGTTGTTCTTGATGCCGCTGCGGCCGAACGTGCTCTTGTAGAAGTCCCAGGTGAGCGCTGCGCCGTAGTGGGCGTCCGCGCCCGCGGTGGCGGCGTTGGAGTTGGACCCGTTGCCCCAGGTGTCGGAGGTCTGCGAGAACAGGGTGCCGGTGCCCGAGCTGCCGTGGTTCAGGTTGTACGTCTTGTGGCCGCCGCGCGCCCCGTCGGTGAGCGTGTAGTTCGAGCCCGACTGGGTCGTGGTCAGCG
The DNA here is from genome assembly GCF_040645015.1 of Streptomyces sp. NPDC046881. Classification (NCBI taxonomy): domain Bacteria; kingdom Bacillati; phylum Actinomycetota; class Actinomycetes; order Kitasatosporales; family Streptomycetaceae; genus Streptomyces; species Streptomyces sp. NPDC046881. Next base: position 1,412 of record NZ_JBEYXJ010000215.1, read on the forward strand.
TGACCTGCCCGCTGTACTGGGTGTTGCCGATGCCGTTCTTGACGCCCTGGTACTCGAAGAGCTTCTTGCCGGTGGCGGCGTCCGTGATGACGTGCAGCTGGTTCGGGGTGCCGTCGTCCTGGAGCCCGCCGACGACCGTCTCGTACGCCAGCACGGGCTTGCCGGTCGCCGCCCAGATCACCGTGCGGACGCTGTCCGCGGCCGGCCTGGCCGCGCCGAGCGCCTTCGCCCGCTGCACGGCCTGCCGCCGGGCCGTCGCCTTCGACACGGCCGGGGTGAGACCGGCGACCTTCAGCGTGGCGCCGGTGGCCCGGACCACGTCCATCGTCTTGCCGGACTTGGCGGTGGTCACGACCAGATCACCGCCGAGCACCGGCAGACCCGCGTACGTCCGCTCGTACCGGGTGTGCAGCGTGCCGTCGCCGTCCTTGACGACGTCCTTGACCACCAGCTTCTCCTGGGCGCCCAGCCCGATCCCGCGGGCGGTCGCGGCCGTGCCGGCGTCGGCGTGGCGGACCAGCTCGGCGCGCTGGGAGGGCGAGAGCTTGACGGCGGCGTGGGCCGGGTTGACCTTCCCGGTCTGCGGCTTGGCCGGTGCCGCGCTGGCCGCGCCGGACTGGACGGCGGCGGCGATCAGGGCGGCGACGCCGGCGAGGGCGACGGTGGCGGTTCTGCGGTGCGAGGTGTGGGAGGTGCGTCCGCGAGAGGAATTGCTTCTCAACACTGACTCCTTCTGCGTGACCGCGGGTCGCGCGGCCAGGGGAGACCGGACGGTGGGTTGGGACGTCCGGGCAGAACTGGGCGGTGCGAAAGCCACGTGCAGGTGCGGAGCCGGCTCACCCGAAGGCGCAGAAACTGTGGGGTTGCTGTGAGTCGACCTGGGAAGAGTGGCAGGAGATCTCGCGACCTGTCAGGACCGCGTCACAAACTTGGCCGGAATTGGTTCGTTGACCGGGAGTTCATGTTCGGTATGCGGACTGTTCGGAGGACCCGCCGGATCGAGCGGGTCTCTCGCCGGCCACGGGGCCGCACGCGAAAGAGGGCGGCGGTGCCGTCCGAGGCACCGCCGCCCTTGCGTCGCGTGGTGAACCGATCAGGGATCGGTCCGGGTGCGGCCCGCGGCCGGGCCGTCACCCCTTCCCCCTACGCGGCTCGAATCCGTTGCTCCGGCGCCGGCTCGGTCATCCGGTGCCGTGTGCACGCCCGGTCCGCGCAGAGCGCGTCGTGGGCGAGAGCGGAGACGATCGCGGCCTGCGTCCGCGTCTGCTGGCCGATCTTCTCGACGATGTTTGCGATGTGCGCCTTCACCGTGCGCTCCGCGATGCCGAGCTCCCGGGCGAGTTCCCGGTTGCCCAGGCCCGTCCCGAGCAGAAGCAGTACCTCTCGCTCCCGGCCGGTCAGCCGCGCCAGCCTCAGCACCGCGGACTCGGGGTCGTGCCCCGTGCGCCGGTACGAACAGTTCCCGTTCACCGCAACGGACCGCGTGGTCATGTTGGTCCCTCCCGACCACGGCCTTCCCAGCAGACCCCCGTGGCCCGGGTTCAGCCGTGAGTCACCGCCAACCTACCCGGAGCGCCGGACATCAGCACACCGGTAACGCCCCGACTTCCCGTCTGCGAACAGGGAAGCGCTCCCACCGGGGGGAGCGGTCAGGGGGCGTCGATGCAGTGCGCGCGCTGTCGGATCGGGGCCACGAGGTGGGACAGGTCGATCAGGGCGGCGTCCGTCTTGCCCCCGCCCTCGAAGACCACCTGCGTGGCCGGTACCCGGCCATAGGTGACGACGACCTTGCGGGTCTCCGTGGTCTGCCGGGAGTCGATCACCCAGTCGACGCCGTCGACCGCGACGCACATGTCCTCGGTGGGCCCCGGAGGCGTCACGCCGCACCGCAGGACGATGTGACGTTCACCCCACACGGCCACGCCCGGCGCATCGGTGTCCCAACGGGAAAGTCCCCCCAGGGAGTCGGGGGCGGAAGAGGTGATCCGCCGGCACGGCGCCGCGTCGGCGTCCTTCGCGGCGGGCACACCGGGATCGCGGTGGGCGAGGACATAACCGATGACTGCGGCGATCGCGCCGAGGACGCACACCCCGGTGGCGAGCACGATCCGGTTCCGGCGAGTGGAAAACACGTGGGCGGTCTCGACTTTCCGGTGAGGGCAAGCGGTCCTCAGCACGGTAGAGCACCCGGGCGCCCGGGTCCGAACCGGCCCTGCCACACCTCCCTTTCGGGCAATGCCCCTTGGTACACCTCCCCAACGGACCTGGTGGGGCCCCTGGTTCGTGCCTAAGTTCGATCGCCGTACGAGACGACCGACCAAGGAGACGCGATGCGCAAGGCAGCCACCTCGTTCGTGCTCGCCGCCGTGACCACCGGAACGATGGCCGCGGTCGCGGCCCCGGCGGGTGCGGCGCCCCAGGCCCGTGACCCCTACGCCCACACCCGCCTGGAGCGTGTGTGGGCCCCCAACGTGTGCCTGTCGATGGGCGGAAGCACGAGGAACAACGCGCGTGCCGTCGTCGGCAAGTGTTCCAGGACCGACAAGACGCAGCGATGGACCCTGAAGCGGCTGAACCGCGGAGGCTCCGTCTTCACCATCAAGAACGACAAGTCGGGCAAGTGCCTGGCCCTGGACTCCGCCGCCCACGTCGTCCAGGCCACCTGCAAGCCGTCGTCCAAGAGCCACCAGTGGTGGCTGGCCAGCTCCCACGTGGTCAACGTGGCGAAGAACAAGGCGCTCGCCTCCAACTCCAGCCATGCCGGCTCGAAGCCGTACCTGGAGAAGATCGACTGGAACGGCGTCCGTCAGCTGGAGCTTGAGGGCCGCGCGCAGGCCGTCGGCGCGGACGACCGGCAGGACCAGGGCGCTGACGCCGTTCATCGACGGCCCGTCG
>NZ_JBEYXJ010000216.1:0-4300 GCF_040645015.1 Streptomyces sp. NPDC046881
GGGGGGGGGGGGGCCCGGGGGGGGTGGGGGGGGGGCGGGGGGCGGGGGGGGGGGGGGGCCCCCCGCGCCCCCCCCCCCCCGCGGCTCAGCTCACCTCGAGCGCGGTGTCGTCGACGACGAACGACGTCTGGTACTTGGAGCCCTCGGTGCCGGTGAACTTCAGGGTGACCGTCTGCCCGGCGTAGCCGCTCAGGTCGAAGCCGCGCTGGGTGTACCCGGAGGCGGCGTTGAGGTTGGAGTAGGCCGCCAGGGTGCCGAGGACCGTGCCGGAGCCGCTGAGCACCTGGACCTTGAGGGTGTCGTAGGCGGTGCTGCTCGAGGTCTCGGCGGTGTCCACGTGCAGGTAGAAGCTGAGCCTGGCCGAGCAGCCGGACGGGATGGCCACCGACTGGGCGAGCGTGTCGGTGGTGGCGGTGCCGTTCCCGTCGAGCCAGGCGTAGGAGGAGCCGGAACGGGGCTGCTCGCCGGTGGAGTTGGTGATGACCCCGCTCGTGGCGCTCCAGGAGCCGCTGCCGGACTCGAAGCCGCTGTTGCCGAGGAGCTGGGCGGCGGTGCAGGACGTCGAGCCGCCGCCCCCGCCGCTGCCGCTCGCGCCGGCCAGCCACTCGGTGGCGTTGAGGGCGAGGGCCGCGTTGGTGGCGCTGGTGTCGTTCCAGCCGTCGTACAGCGTGTTGCCGTACTGGCCGGTGCCGTCGTCGACGGGTGAGCTGTCGCCCCAGAAGGCGACCCGGCCGCTGCCGAAGGTGCTGGTGGCGAAGAAGGCGCCGGTGTTGCCGGAGTAACCGGTGCGGTAGAGCAGGCCCTTGACGCCGGGGTTGTCGGCGGGCTTGAGGGTGGCGGTGGTCCCGCTGGCGATCAGGCTCTTGGTGACCGTGCCGAAGGAGCCGTGCAGCACCGGGTTGGTGCTGTCGCTGACGGCGGACGGGTGGTCGGAGCCGATGCTGAGCGAGTCGACGGAGAAGCCGAACGGGTCGGTGGAGTCGACGCTGTTGTTCGTCATCAGGTCGTTGAAGATCTCGACCGCGTCGTAGCCGTCGTTGTTGCGGTCGGCTCCGGTGTGGTCGGAGATCATGAACAGCCCGCCGCCGTTCTTCACGAAGTTCATGATCGCCGTCTTCTCGGCGCTGGTGAACAGCGTGTTGGGTTCCGGCAGGACCAGCGTGTCGAAGTTCGACAGGTCGGTCGCGGAGGTGCCGCCGTAGCCGAGGGCGGATCCGGACGGCAGGGTCTTCAGGCTGTAGTTGCCGGTCTTCTGGAGCGCGACGCCCCAGGAGGACAGGGCGCCGGTCCAGTCCGTCTCGGCGGACGGGGAGGAGTCCTGGCCGAGCGGGTCGGGCTGGCTGGTGGAGACGATCCAGTCGGCGTTGCCGGCCGTCTCGGCGTGGGCGTTGTCGAACAGGATGCGGTGCGGGGTCGCCGCGTGGGCGGGGGTGCCGGTGCCGACCTGGAGGGTGGCTCCGGTGACGAGCAGTCCCAGGCCGGCCAGGGCGGTGGTGCATCTGCGGCGGGATCTCCTGGATCCAAGCATCCGTCGAACCTCCATGAGGGGTGGGGAAGAGGCAGTGCGGGCGCCAAGTCTGCGCGCGTAGAGCTCGCTTGAGCGTTCTACACGCGTCGATTGGTTGAAAGGTACATGGCATGAAGGGCCGGTGAACAGAGGCGTCCGGCGGCAACCGGAGCAGAGTGGCTCCGCCGACAGCGGGCACACGCCACAGCAGCGGGATTCGGCGACAGAAGCGTCAAGGGAGGGCGGCCATGGAGATCTCGGGCGTCATCAGCGCCATCGTCATCGGCATCGTCATCGGTGTACTGGGCCGGCTGGTCGTCCCGGGACGGCAGCACATCGGTGTCCTGTGGACGATCGTCGTCGGCATCGCGGCCGCGCTGCTGGGCTCGGCGATCGCCGCCGGGCTCGGCGTCGCCGACACCAAGGGGCCCGACTGGATCGAGTGGTTCGTCCAGATCGCCCTGGCGGCCGTGGGCGTGGCCGCGCTGGACCGGGCCCTCGCCCGCCGCTGAGTCAGTTCCCGTACACGTAGGGCGTTGTGGTGCTCAGGGCGTGGAAGCCGAGGCGTTCCAGGATCGGGCGGCTCATGGCGGAGGCGTCGACGTGGAGGTAGCGGTAGCCCCGTTCGGCGGCGGCGCGGGCCCGGTGGGCGACCAGGGCACGGTAGATGCCCCGGCCCCGCCAGGCCGCGACGGTGCCGCCGCCCCACAGTCCGGCGAACGGCGTGCCGGGCACCGGTTCCATGCGGGCGGCGGCGACGGGTTCGCCGTCGGCCAGGGCGGCCACGGCGACGACCGTGCCGGGTTCGACGGCGAGCCGGGCCAGCAGCCGGTGCCGCAGCGCGGTGCCTTCGGTGCCGAAGGCCCGCTCGTGTGCGGCCACGACGAGGTCCACGCCGGCCGCATCGGTGGCCGCCACGCAGGTGACGCCCTCCGGCGGTGCGGTGTCCAGGGCGAGCGCGGTCACCTCCGCGACCATCAGCGTCTCCGTGGGCTCGGCCCGGAACCCGGCGGCGACCATCCGGCCGGCGAGGTCCGCGGGCTCGTCGTGGCCGTAGAGCTTCCACTCGAAGTCCCGGCCCAGGCCGGTGAAGCGGTCGATCTGCTCACGGACGGCCCGGTCCGCGTCCGCCGCGTCCAGATTGGACCAGAGCACGCCGTTCCAGCCCAGCGGGTCCGCGACCTGACGCACCACCCGGCCGGCCCGCTCGATCCGGGCCCCGGGCCCGTCGGGCCGGGCACCCTCGCGCAGGTCCCGGTCGTACGCGGCGAGCACAGCGGCGTGATCCATGGCGTCACTTCAGCACGAACTCCCCCGCGGTCCAACCGAATTAGGCGCGCCGGCCGTCGTCCGGCCGTACCGCCGCCGGACAGGCGGTGAGCCGGTCCCGGTTGCGGGCGAGGCAGTCGATGCGGGCACGCTGCCCGTGCGGGACATCGCGCCCGCCGTGACGGTGGAGGGGCCGGTGCCGGAGCTGGTGGACGAGGTACGGGAGCTGTACCGCCGCTGCCACGGCCGCCGTTCCCGAGGATCAGCCGAGTTCGAGCGTGGTCACGCCGAACACCCGCTCCCGGGCATGGGCGCGCACCGGGCCGGTGTACATGCGGGCGGTCTCGAACGAGGGCCGCAGTCCGGCCTCCTCGGCGAGGGCGACGCCGGCCGCGTTCGGCTCGGGCACGTCGATCGCGACCTCGCGGCCGGCCACGTCGGCGGTCAGGGCGTCGAACAGGGCCCGGGCGTCGTCGGCGGTGTCCGCGAACAGGGGGCCGACGCGCAGGGTGTCGTGGCCGGGGCGGATCACGCCGTAGCCGGTCGGGCGCCCGCCGTCCTCGCGGACGACGGCCCGGTGGCCGGGTGTGGTGAGCCACTCGGCGAGGAAGCGGGGGCGGTCGGCGGGGTGGCAGGCGCTGTCGTAGGCGGTGAGCGCGGCCAGGTCGGCGGGGGCGGCGGGGCGTACGCCGGCGGGCATGGCGCGCTCGGGGGCGGTGCCGGTGAACCGGATGGTGCGGTGGGCGAGCCGGAACCCGGACTGCCGGTAGTTGTCCTGCTGCGCCACGACTCCGTCCAGGCCGACGGTCCGGTTCCCGGCGTGGGCCAGGGCGGTCTTCCAGGTGGTGAGCCCGTGTCCGCGGCCGCGCAGGTCGGGGCGGACGAGGTAGCAGCCGAGGAAGGCGAAGTCGGGTCCGTGGTTGACGACGGACACGGCCGACACCGGCTCCCCGTCGATCCGGCCGAGGAAGAACCCCTCGGGATCCTGCGCGAAGAACGCGGGTCCGTCGGACAGCCCGGGGTTCCAGCCCTCCGCCGCCGCCCACCCGCTGATCACCGGCCAGTCGGCGAGGGTGGCCTGCGTGACGACGAGGTCCTGGGGGGCCGCAGAGGTCATCGGTACGCTCCGTATCCATCGGGGTCGCCTGCCGTGCGGCACGGGTCTCGGCCGCACCGCCCGCAGCATCCTTCCGGATCAACGCAGGGCGCGCCACGGGGAGATCAGCCGATACGGGGCGGGGCGCGGGAGTTCTGGTGCGTGCGGACACCGCTGCCGTGCGACGGCCGGCCGGCTGGCCGTCGCCGAGGATCGGCACGCCGACGGCGTCGGGCACGAACACCCGCGCGGCTCGGGGCAGTTCGAGCGCAGCCGACGCTGTTCCCCGGGCACGGCCCGGCGCCGGTACGCCTTCCTGTCCGGCGGCGGGGCGCCGGGCGGGGGGGGGGGGGCGCCCCGCCCGGGGGGGGCGGCCGCCCCCCCCGCCCCCGGCGGGCCCGGCGGGAGGCCCGCGGGCCGGCCGGGGC
>NZ_JBEYXJ010000217.1:0-4243 GCF_040645015.1 Streptomyces sp. NPDC046881
GGTGGGCCGGAGGCCCATCGCCGGAGGCGACGCGGGAGTGGAGCGCAGCGGAACGGGAGCGCCCTTGACTCACCTCGTGGAAGCCCGACACTGGCTGGAGAAGCGGGCGGCCCCACGGCCACTCCACAGCACCGGTCGCATCAACCCCGCCCCCTCAGCTCCCCCTTCAGTACCTTCCCGCTCGCGTTCCGTGGGAGGCAGGGGAGGAACTCCACCGATCTCGGCACCTTGTAGTTCGCCATCTCGCGGCGGGACCAGGTGATCAGGTCGTCCGAGGTGAGGTGGGAGTGGGGGCGGCGGACGACGTAGGCCTTGGCCACCTCGCCCAGGCGGGGGTCCGGGACGCCGATGACCGCCGCGTCCGTGACGTCGGGGTGGGTGAGCAGGAGCTGCTCTATCTCGGCGGGGTACGCGTTGAAGCCGCCGACGATGAACATGTCCTTCAGGCGGTCCGTGATGCGCAGGTTGCCCGCCTCGTCCAGGACGCCCACGTCGCCCGTGCGCAGCCAGCCGTCCGGGGTGACCGCTTCGGAGGTGGCCTCGGGGTCCTCGTAGTAGCCCCGCATGACGTTGAAGCCCCGGACCAGGACTTCCCCCGGGGTGCCGGTGGGACCGGCCACTCTCACCTCCGTGCCGGGGATCGCGCGGCCGGACGTGGAGGCGATCAGCTTCGGGTCGTCGCCGCGGCGGCACATCGTGACGATTCCGGTCGCCTCCGAGAGGCCGTACGCGGTCAGGACCGTGCCGACGCCGAGTTCCTCGCGCAGGCGTTCCACCAGGCGGAGGGGGACCACCGCGGCGCCCGTCACCACCAGGCGGAGGGTGGACAGGTCGTGGGCGGCCCGGGCGGGGTGGTCCAGGAGCTGCTGGTGCAGGGTCGGCGGGCCCGGGAGGACCGAGATCCGCTCCGCCGCGATGTTGGCCAGGGCCGTGCCCACGTTGAACACCGGCTGGGGGATCATCGTGGCCCCGCGCATCAGGCAGGCGAGCACCCCGGCCTTGTAGCCGAAGGTGTGGAAGAAGGGGTTGATGATCAGGTAGCGGTCGGACGGTCGGAGACCGGCCAGGTCCGCCCAGGTCTCGTAGGCGCGCAGGGTCTGGCCGTGGGTGATCATCGCGCCCTTGGGGCGGCCCGTCGTACCGGACGTGAAGACGATGTCCGAGAGGGCCGAGCGGGTCAGCTCCTGCGCGCGGGCCCGCACGTCCGGCCCCGGCACGCCCTCGCCCGCCGCCAGGAAGTTCTTCCACGTCTCGAAGTCGGGCGGTGCGTCGTCCGAGAGGACCACCACCCGGTGCAGAGCCGGCAGGGCGGGAAGGGGGCGCCCCGCGGCCGGTGTCCCCGCGCCGGCCGCTCGCCGCAGCGACGCCACGTACGAGGTGCCCAGGAACGTCCCCGTCACGAACAGCAGCCTCGCCCCGCTGCGGCGCAGCACGTCCGCCGCCTCCGTGCCCTTGAAGCGGGTGTTGAGCGGTACCAGGACCGCGCCCGCGGACACCGCGCCGAGGGACGCGACGATCCAGTCCAGGGTGTTGGGGGCCCAGACGGCCACCCGGTCGCCCATCTCCACCCCGCGGGCCAGGCAGGCCGCGGCCGCCCGTTCGATCCGGGCGCCCAGTTCGGCGTAGGTGATCCGGGTACGGCCGTCGACCACGGCCTCGGTGTCCGCGAACCGTCCGGCCGCCCACCGCACCAGTTCCGGGATGGTCTCCCACGACGCCGTCACGGACCGGCCTCCCCCCACACACGTAGCTGACTAGCCGTCAGATTAGCGGTAATCTGACGGGCTGTCAGGAGAGGGGGCCGTACATGGCAGGAGCAGGACTCAAGGACGCCACCGCCATCGTCGGGATCGGACAGACCGCGTTCGCCCGGCACCTGGCCGAGGACGAGCGGACGCTCGCCTGCCGGGCCGTGCTCGCCGCGCTCGACGACGCGGGTGTCGCGCCCGGCGAGGTGGACGCGCTCGCCTCCTACACCATGGAGGAGACCGACGAGGTGGAGCTGGCGAAGGCCGTCGGGTTCGGGGACCTGACCTTCTTCAGCAAGGTGGGGTACGGGGGCGGCGGCTCCTGTGCGACCGTCGCCCACCTCGCCGCCGCCATCGCCTCCGGGCAGGCCACGGTGGGGGTGGCGTGGCGGTCGCGGAAGAGGGGGAGCGGGCCCCGGCCGTGGACCGACACGGCCGTGCAGCTGCCGACTCCGGGACAGTGGACCCGGCCCTTCGGGCTGCTCCGGCCCGCCGACGAGATCGCCATGCTGACCCGGCGGTACATGCACGAGTACGGCGTCACGCGGGACCACCTGTTCAACGTCGCGCTGGCCTGCCGGAACCGGGCCAACCAGAACCCGGCCGCCGTGATGTACGAACGGCCGCTGACCCGCGAGATGTACATGACCTCCCGCTGGATCAGCGAGCCGCTGTGCCTGTACGACAACTGCCTGGAGACGGACGGCGCCCTCGCCTGTGTGGTGGTGGGCAAGGAGCGCGCCCGGGACTGCCGGCAGCGGCCCGTGTACGTCCACGCCGCCGCGCAGGGGCTGCCCGCCCAGCACCACGGCATGGTCAACTACTGGAACGACGACCCGCTCTCCGGCCCCGCCTGGACCGCCGCCCGGCACCTGTGGAAGCACGCCGACCTCACGCCGGAGGACGTCGACGTGGCGCAGATCTACGACGCGTTCACCGCGCTGGTCCCGCTGTCCCTGGAGGGCTACGGCTTCTGCGCGCGCGGCGAGGGCGGCGCCTTCACCGAGCAGGGCGCCCTGGAGATCGGCGGGCGGCTGCCGCTCAACACCGGCGGGGGCGGGCTGAGCGAGGCCTACGTGCACGGCTTCAACCTCGTCAACGAAGGGGTGAAGCAGCTGCGCGGCACGAGTACCGCCCAGGTGCCGGGCGCCGCCGCCTGTCTCGTCACGGCCGGCGAGGGTGTGCCCACCTCCGCCCTTCTGCTGAGGAGTTGATCCGGCATGCTCGATCCGGTCACCGACACCGACGGCGCGCCCTTCTGGGAGTACGCGGCCCGCGGCGAGCTGCGCGTCCAGGCGTGCGGCGACTGCGGTGAACTCCGCTTCCCGCCCCGGCCCTGCTGCCCGCACTGCCAGTCCTTCGCGGCCGGGTGGCGGGCGGTGTCGGGGCGCGGGCGGGTGTGGTCGTACGTCGTGCCGCACCCGCCGCTGCTGCCCGGTTACGCGGAGCAGGCGCCGTACAACGTGGTCGTCGTGGAGCTGGCGGAGGCCCCGCGGATACGGCTGGTGGGGAACGTGGTCGCGTACGCCGGGGCGCCGCTGAACTCCCTCGACCCGGCGCGGCTGAGGATCGGCGCCCGGGTGCGCGCCGTCTTCTCCGGCGGGCTGCCGCAGTGGGTGCCGGAGTGAACACCGTCCGCCTCGACGTCGGCGAGGGCACCGGCGTCGCCGTGGTCACCCTGGACCGGCCCGGGCGGCTCAACGCCGTCGACCTCACCATGGTCGGGGAACTGGCCGAGGTCTGGCGGCGGTTGCGGTTCGACGACACGGTACGGGCCGTCGTGCTCACCGGGAGCGGGGAGCGGGCGTTCTGTACGGGCATCGACCGGGACGCGGTCGTACCGCAGCCCTCGTCGCCGTACATGCAGGACGATCCGCTGCTGGGCATCGGGCCGAAGGCGAACGGCCTGTGGAAGCCGGTGATCGCCGCGGTGCGCGGGATGGCGTGCGGCGGGGCCTTCTACCTGCTGGGCGAGAGCGAGTTCGTCGTGGCGGATCCGACGGCCGTGTTCTTCGACCCGCACACCACGTACGGCATGGTCAGCGCCTACGAGTCCGTGCTGGCGGCCGAGCGGATGCCGTTCGGGGAGGCCGCGCGGATGATGCTCATGGGGACGGCCGAGCGGATGTCGGCGCGGCGGGCGTACGAGGTGGGGTTCGTGTCGGAGATCGCCGGGGAGGGGCGTGCGATGGAGGCCGCCGTGCGCTGCGCCGGCATCATCGCCGGGTATCCGCCGGAGGCGGTGCAGGGCACGGTGCGGGCGCTGTGGGCGGCGAAGGAGGCGGCGCGGGCGCAGGCGTTCGCGCAGGCACCGCACCTGATCGCGCTGGGCAGTCTGCCGGCCGGGCGGCAGGCGGAACTGTTCGCCGCCCGCCGCCGGGAGTTCCGGGTGCGCTAGGCCGTGTCCGCAAAGTCCCTCCGTCCGCCCGGAGGGCGGGCCCTGCGGCGTCTGGTGCGTGCTCTCGGCGTGCCGGGTGCAGTCCCTCGTACTGGAC
>NZ_JBEYXJ010000218.1:0-3962 GCF_040645015.1 Streptomyces sp. NPDC046881
GCATCGTGAACGCCTGGTTGAACTGCTCGTTCGACATGAACTGCAGACCCGGGCGGGCCAGCTCGGCGCGCATCAGCAGCGCCATCACGCCACCGGTCAGGAAGAACGCGAACGCGGTGACCAAGTAGAGCGTTCCGATCGTCTTGTGGTCGGTGCTGGTGAGCCACCGCACGGCCCTGCTGTCTCTGATCCTCTTCACACCCCGCCTGTGTCCGCGCCCGGCCCCGGGGTCACACTCGGACGACGCGAGGAGCATCACGGGAGAAGGGTGTGACGATCCGGCGGGTGCCGGACACGAACCGAGCATGAGCAACGACGAGATCTTCGCCGCTGCCTATCGCGAGCACTACTGGGCGGTCAGCCGCTACGTCGCGAGGCGACTCCGGGGGCGGACCGACGAGGTGGAGGAAGTGGTGGCGGAGGTGTTCACGGTCGCCTGGCGGCGCCGGGCGGACCTGCCGGCCGCCCCGCTGCCCTGGCTGTACGGGGTGGCCCGCAACTGCCTGGCCAACGCGGTACGCGGTGACGGGCGGCGGCGCCGGCTGGTGGACCGGCTCGGCAACGACGAGGCGGCGCACGGCCGGCACATCGCGGCGGGCCCCGGCACAGAGGCGCCGGGCGCCTGGGTGCACGAGGCCCTGGACCGGCTCTCCCCGGCCGACCAGGAGATCCTGCGCCTGGCCGCCTGGGAGGAACTCGGCGCCGAGGAGATCGCGATCGTCCTCGGCTGCGGCCGCCGCGCGGCGACCATGCGCCTGCACCGCGCCCGCCACCGCCTCCGCAAGGAGATAACCCGCCTGCGCCCCACGGCACCGGCGACTGACGCGCCTGCCGGACCGGGGCCCGGTTCCGTGGCGCCGCCGGCCGGTTCGCCCGCCGAGCCGGGCCCGGCGTCCGCCGCTTCGCCGGCCGGCCCGTCCCCCGAGCGCCACGAGGGCCGTCCGGGGCGTGTGGCGCCGTCGGCCGATGCGCCCGAGCGCCGCCGGGCACCGTCCGGCCCCCGCCCCGACGCCCCGCGGCCGGCTTCCTCCCCTGTGACCACCGTCGACGCCAGCCTGCCCGAGGACCCCCGACATGACCGATGAACTGGATCTTCTTCGCCGTGCCAATCCGGTCCCCGTGGACGGGCCCTGTTTCGGGGACGGTCCGCTGGATCACCGGGCCGAGCGCGGGCTGGAGCGGCTGCTGGGGGAGGGACGGCCGGTGCGCCGGGCGCCCAGGGCGCGGCTGCTGTGGGGGCTGGCCGCCACCGGGGTCGTCGTGGCGACCGCCGCCACCGCGGTGCTCGGCGGGCCGAGCACGCAGCCCGCTCTCGCCGCGCCCCGCCCGCTGGCCGTCCGCGCGCACTCCACGCCCGTACCGCTGGCGCAGCTGGCCGAACTGGCCGATGCCGCCGCGGCGGAAGGCGCACCGCGGCTGCGCAAGGGCACGCACGTGCAGACGTGGAGCCTCGGCATGGCCGAGGGGCAACCGCCCGTCACCCTGCCCGAGGAACGGGTCGTGCGCTGGCGGGCGGACGACAGCCACACCGAGCTGGTCGTGGCGACCGACCCGCGCCGTCCCGGCCGCCCGGTCCTCACCGACACCGGCGGCGACCCCGGCCTGGTGGCCGACGGCCACGTCCTGAGCCGGACCACCTACCCGCCGAGCTGGAGCGACGCCCCGCCGGACGCACCCCCGCCGCACACCCCGGCCGCCCTGCGCGCCTACCTCGCCGAGACCGTCCGCAGCGACTCCCCGAGCACCCCCGAACTCCTGGACGGCGTCGGTGAGGTGCTGGACCACTGGACGCTCGGCGCCCGCGAGTCCGCGGCCCTGGTCCGGGTCCTCGCGGACGCGAAGGGGCTGCGGCCCGCGGGCCAGGTGACGGACCGCCTCGGCCGCCCGGGGCAGGCGTACGTGTACCAGGGCGGGGGCGGCCGGCGGATGCTGATCCTCGACGCGCGCACCGGTGCCGTCCTCGGCCTGGAGACCACCTTCACCCGCGACGATCCCGCCTACGGGGTGAAGGCCGGGGACGTCATGGAGTACAGCGCCTGGATGCGCTGACCGCGCCGCCCGCCCGTCACACGCCCAGCTGGCGGGCGGCGGCCGTCACCGTCTGCTCCAGCAGCGTCGCGATCGTCATCGGGCCGACACCGCCCGGCACCGGCGTGATCAGCGCGGCCCGCTCCACGGCCGAGTCGAAGTCGACGTCACCGACGTTCCCCGGGTTGTAGCCCGCGTCCACGACGACCGCGCCCGGCTTGATGTCCTGCCCGCGGATCAGCCGCGGCCGGCCCACCGCGGCCACCACGATGTCCGCCTCGCGGACCGCCGCCGACAGGTCCCGGGTGCGCGAGTGGCAGTACGTGACGGTCGCGTCCCGGGCCAGCAGCAGCATCCCCACCGGCTTGCCGAGGATCGCGCTGCGGCCCACCACCACGGCCCGCTTCCCGGCCGGGTCGACGCCGTACTCGTCCAGCAGCCGCACGATCCCGCCCGGCGTGCAGGAGACGAAGCCCGGCAGCCCGAAGCTCATCGTGGCGAACGAGGCGAAGGTGACGCCGTCCACGTCCTTCTCCGGCGCGATCGCCTCGAACGCGGCCCGCTCGTCGACGTGGTCGCCCACCGGGTGCTGGAGGAGGATCCCGTGCACCCGCGGGTCGGCCGACAACTCCCGCAGCGTGCCGACGAGTTCCTCGGTCGTGGTGCTCGCAGGCAGCGCCACGTGCCGGGACTCGATACCGGCCGTGCGGCAGCGGTTCTGCTTCATGCGGACGTACGTCACCGACGCCGGGTCCTCACCGACGAGCACCGTCGCGAGGCACGGGGCGGTACCGGTGCGCTCGGTGACACCGGCGGCCTTCTTCGCGGTCTCCTCGACGATGCGGCGGGCGGGCGCGGTGCCGTCCATCAGCCGGGCCTGGGTCATGCTGCACACTCCTGAGCTGGATCGACTCTCCTCGCCCAGGCGCGCGGCAACCACCACGGACCGCTCCCCGGTGGTGCTCCACCTCAGCGCCAGTCACGGCCCGCGTACAGCGTAACCGAGAGCGCGTACGGCTTCGGCCCTCCTTCCGGCGTCCGCCGTACCCGCCGGGTCCTACTCGTCCCAGGCCTGGATGATGAGCTGATCGGTGATCTTGCCGTTCCGCAGGGTGACCATCGACTCGGCGAGGACCCGGGTGCCGTCCGCGTACTCGCAGGACTCGCTGTACGCGGCCTGGTCGCCCTGCATGACGCAGCGGTCCAGCTTGTGCGTCATGTCGCGGCTGTAGACGTCGTCCAGCAACTCGGCGATCTGGCTCCGGCCGTGCAGGACCGTGGGATGACTGGGCTGGTTGTTGCGGTCGACGATGCGGATCTCCGCGTCGTCCGCGTAGAGCGACAGCAGGTTGTTGCCGGTGTTGCCCTCGATGGCCCGGCGCAGTGTCTCGGTGTCGAAAGCGGACCCCGTCGCGGTACCCATGGTGACCTCCTTCAGGCGCCCGCGGCCCGGCCAGGAGCGGACCGCACGGGCCCCACCTCCGAGCGTCCTCCGCCCCGGCGGCCACGGCAAGCCCGGCCGCCGTCCTCCGCCTCACGGGTGAGCGCGGCCCGCCGCCCGTGTCCGGCCGGGGCCCGCGGCCGTTGCAGGGACATGATCTCAACACGACGCATCGCCGCCGCCGTCGGTCTGGCCGCCGGGATCGCCGGTCTCGCCGCCCCGCAGGCGAGCGCGGCGGACACCGGCGCACCGCTCGTCGGCAGGCTCGGCGCGCTCAGCACGCTGGACTCGCTCGCCGCCGGTGACATCCCGGCACCGCACAAGGACCGCGTCCCGCGGGTCAGCGAGCAGGTGGGCGAGCTGAAGCACCTCCGCGAGCTGAACCAGCTGAACCAGCTGGAGCAGGTCATCGCCCCCGCGGCGCCCCTGCTCGGACTGGTCCAGGGCATCCACTGACCAGGCCTGCCGCGCGAAGGGCCGTCCCGGCCGGGAC
>NZ_JBEYXJ010000219.1:0-3743 GCF_040645015.1 Streptomyces sp. NPDC046881
CCGCCGTCCAGTGGGTGGGCCAGATCGACCTCGGGCCACGCCCATGTGACGCCGTACCGCTCCAGGTCGAGGGTCCGCAGGAACGGCGAGCCGACTCCCAGCGGGTGGACGGCCGAGCAGTGGTCGTGGAGCAGGCCCGGAAGGGTCAGTTCGCTGCTCCGGGTGCCGCCGCCGATCTCGTCGGCGGCCTCAAGGACGCTCACCTTCAGCCCCCGCTGGGCCAGGGCGACGGCGGCGGCCAGCCCGTTCGGGCCGGCCCCCACCACGATCGCGTCACTCATGCGCGGCCGCCGCCTCGGTCGCCGGTCGCGGGCGCGAGAGAGGTTCCACGGGAATCGTGGGCGTCTCGTCGTCCAGCCAGGGCTGCCGGGTCACCATCTCCCCCACGTTCACATACCCCTCCTCGATCAGGCCGCTCGCCGCGTCCACGATGCGGTAGTGCTGACGCTGCCGGTGGGTCGGCTGGGACTCCAGCACGACGACACGCAGGTCGCCGGGCGCGAATCCGCACCGCTGCTGTACGGCGGCCACCAGCTGCTCGTTGTGCAGATGACCGTCGCCGAAGTTCCAGCCGAGGACCGCTCCTGCCACGGTCTCGCCGTCCCGCACATCGTAGGCCTCCACGTCGTCCACGGCCCGCGGCAGCAGCCCGGCCAGGGCGCGGCCGTGGCTGTGCATCGCCCGCCAGGCCAGCCCCTGGTGCAACACCAGTTCGGCGGCCTCGGCGCCGTACAGGCGGGTGAGCTGGTCCACGGGCAGACCGGACGCCTTCACGACGTGCTGGCCCAGCCGGTGCTCGGTGCCCTTGCGGAAACACCACAGGCTGGTGGCCCAGTTGCCGGCGTAGTAGCGCATCGAGGGGAGGAACGACACCAGGTCGGGGCGGACGTGCCCGAGCAGAGGGACCACGGCCAGGCTCAGCACCAGCACCGCGGCCAGCAGCGGGGAGTGCAGGGTGAAGGCGCCGACCGCCGCGTCGTGGCCGAAGAGGACGAGTGCCGAGTAGATGAAGAAGACGTTCCACTCCAGCGGGACGCCCATCGGGAAGGTCGACATGATGTGCAGGTGGAAGACGACCATCACGGCCAGAGCCACCGTGGTGACGGGACCGCCGTGCGAGAGCACCAGGACCAGCGGCACCACGTACTCGATGACCGTGCCGCCGTGCGCGGCCGCCGCGGCGAGAGCGGACGGCCTGAGATCGTCGGGGTGGTGGCGGTACAGCCGGCGTTTGAACCAGGCAGGGCGCAGCGGACTGTTGCTGATCATCACCGCCACGACGAACGGGAAGTGGCGGTTGAGCTTGGAGGAGGCGGCGCCCCACCACAGGGCGAGCATGACCAGTTTCAGCGCGGCGGTCATGTCGCTCACCGGGAAGAGGAAGACCACGAGCGTCAGACCGTAGTGCTCCGCGCGGGCGGCGAGGAAGACGGTCTTGTCGCGCAGCCCGAGCACCGCGAGCAGCGCGGCGAGGACGGCGACGCGCCACGGAGCCGGCACACCGGACGCGCCCGGGCCGCCCGACTCGCCCGGGGAGCACAGCAGCCACACCGCCGCCCCCAGCAGCGCCGCGTACAGGGCCACATCGGTGACGGTGCGCCGGGTTCCCGCGGTGAACGGGATCCGGCCTGGCCACGGGGGCAGCCGTACCGTGCCGGGGCGCAGCCAGTGCAGGAAGGCGCCCACCGGCGGCAGGAAGTGCGAGCTGAGCGGGCCCGAGCCGCAGCCGAGGCCCAGCACCTCCCACAGCAGGGTCCAGACGACGAGTTTCTGGTAGGCGATCGGCTCAGCCCACCAGGAACCGAAGTGCGCGATGCCGCCCACGCCGGGGGTCATGGAGACGACCGCGACGCCGCCGAACGCGTACGCGGTGATCTTCACCAGGTACAGCAGGTGCACGATGCCGGGGGTGCCGAAGCCGTGCAGGGTCCAGTGCTCGGCGAGCGGCCTGATGCGTTGCTGGTAGGGGCGGCTGCGCCACTGCTGCAGGTCGACGTCCGCCGTGTTCGGTGCGAGGAATCCCATGACTGCTCTCCCGCTCCCTGCTCAGCCGGCCACGGTGACGGCGGTGGTCCTGGCCCGCAGTGCGGGCTTGTCCGTCTTGCCGACGGGATTTCTGGGCAGCCGGTCGACGAAGGTGATCATGGTGGGCACCTTGAACCGGGCCAGCCGGGCCCGGCAGTGGTCGAGCAGTTCACCCTCGTCGCTTGCCGAACCCGGACGCAGCGCCACGAACGCGACCGGTACTTCGCCGAGCCGAGGGTCGGCGGCACCCACCACGGCGGTTTCGAGCACATCGGGGTGGTCGCCGAGGACGGTCTCGACCTCCTTGGGGTAGATGTTCTCGCCACCCCGGATGATCAGGTCCTTGATGCGGTCCAGCAGCACCAGGTAGCCGTCCTCGTCGAAGCGGCCGACATCGCCTGTGTGCAGCCAGCCGTCGACCACGGCGCGGGAGGTCTCGTCCGGGCGGCCCAGGTAGCCGCGCATCACGTTGGGTCCGCGGACGACCACTTCACCGGTCTCCCCCGCCGGGACGATCCGGCCCTGTGCGTCCATCACGGCGACCTGCTGGCCGGGCAGCGGCCGTCCGACCGTGCCGGGCTTGCGCGGGCCGTCCAGCGGGTTGGTGGTGGAGGCGCAGGTGCCCTCGGAGAGGCCGTAGCCCTCCAGGATCGGGATGCCGTAGCGGCGCTCGAACCGCTCGATGAGTGCGGGCGGCATCGGGGCCGCCCCGCAGGCGGCGAACCGCACCGACGAGGTGTCCGGCCGTACGTGGCCGGGCAGTTCGGCGAGCATCGAGTAGATCGCCGGTACCGCGGAGAAGCAGGTCGGGCGTGCGGCGGCGACCAGGTCGAAGAAGGTCTCGGCCCGGAACCGTCCGGCGATCGTGACCCGGCCGCCGGCCAGCAGCGGGGACAGCACGCCGACCACGATCCCGTTGACGTGGAAGAGCGGCAGGATCAGCAGGCTGTGGTCGGCCTCGGAGAGCCGGGCGGCCTCGATCATCATGCCCGCCATGGCGGCGAGGTTGGCGTGGTCGAGCATGACACCCTTGGGACGCCCGGTGCTGCCGCTGGTGTAGATCAGCAGGGCGAGCGCGTCCGCATCCGTCTGAGGGGCGGCCATGTCCGCGGTCGCGGTGCCCAGTTCGGCCACCGTGAGTGTCCCGGCGAGGGGCGACGGCTCCGCGGTGACGACCACCGCGGCCCCTGCGTCGCCGAGCTGGTACCGCACCTCGTTGTCGGTGAGTGCCGGGTTGACCGGGGTCACCGCCGCGCCGAGCCGCCAGGCGGCGAAGAGCGCGACGACGAAGTCCACCGTGTTGGGCAGCAGCAGCGCCACCACGTCCCCGCGCCCGATCCCCCGGTCCCGCAGGGCCGTCGCGGCCCGGCGGACCCGGCGGGCGAAGGCCGCGTTGTCCAGGACCGACGTCTCGTCGGCTGTGCAGGGACCGTCCGCGTCCCGTCGGGCCCGCAGCTCTGGCAGTTCCGCGATGTGCATGTCGGCTCCTCGTAGTACGTCGACGGACGTCGGGCGGACGGGATGCCCGTCCCGACGCGGGACGGATGTCCGGTACGTGAGGAGAGACGGTACGAATCGGCGGGGCTCGCGGCCCATGGGCGCGGACGACGACGCTCGCGGCCGGACTTGTGCGCGGCGCACGAAGCCGGGGCGGCACCGCCCGCACGGGGACGCGCCGGCCCCGAGGGACGCCTCGCTCGGGGCCGGCGGGGGGTCGC
>NZ_JBEYXJ010000220.1:0-3195 GCF_040645015.1 Streptomyces sp. NPDC046881
CCCCCCCCGCCCCCCCCCCCGCCCCGGCCCCCACCCCCCCCACCAGCTCAGACCGAGAGGAAGCGCCATGTTCACCGAGACGATCGTCCACGCAGGCGGCGACAGCCGGGGCCCCGTCAGCGAGTCCCACGCCCTCATGCTCCTGCGACGGGCGCTGAACCGCGGCTTCGGCTCCGAGGCCACCCTGAACGGCGGCGCCTCGATCCGCTGGACGCGCATCGACCTCACCACGCACCAGCCGGTCCTGCGCTCGATCACCCTGACCCCGGAGATGCCGGTCGGCACGCTCGACGCCTCGACCCGCGCGCACCTCGCCCTCATCGGCCTGGGTGACGCCCGCCACGTCCTGACCGCCGACAGCCGCCACATCGTCGCCGGCGACACCGTGATCCCCACGGGCGAGACCGCCCGCCTCCGCGCCCGGCGCCTCGTCGCCGTTGACGACCGGGGCCGCGTACGCCTCACGCTCGCCGCCCGCCTCGGTCTCCTCGCTCGCGACCACACCCAGGCCGGTGGCCCCGACAGCTTCGCCATGTGCTCCTGCGGCCTGACCACGAGCGCCCCCTCCGGCGAGATCGCCGGGAACGTCCAGCGTGGCCACCGGCAGAGGGTTCTCGCCCGGTTCGTCGAGTCGATCGACGCCGCCTACGCGGCCGCCATCTCCAGCCGCTGACCCCCAGACGGGACGGCGTCCGGACGCCCCTCGCACACGTCCGGACGCCGTCCGCTCCGATATCCGAAAGGACCAGCCATGCGCATCACCCAGGCCCGCGTACGCGGCGTCTACGCCACCGCTCTCCAGTACCTCGACGGCGACCAGGTCCCGGCCGAGGCCCGGCAGCTCCACCGCGCGCTGGACACCGCGATCCACCGGCGCCACCCGGAGGCCGACCGGCGCGACAAGCGCGCCCTGCGGCACAAGGCCCTGGAAGGACTGCCCGACTGGGCCGAGGCGGCCACCCGCGCCGACCTCGTCGACCAGCTGCGGGGCGCCGCCCGCTTCGGCCTCGACCTCACCGAGATGGTGGGCCGGCCGTACGCCCTCACGGCCGCCGGGATCTGGTTCCACGGCGCCTACTCCGCGCGCCGGGTGCGTACCGACCAGCCGTTCCCGACCGGCGTGAGCTACGACGGGCGGCCGTGGCTGCGGCTCTGGACGGACGACGAGGAGGCCGTCAACCCGACCATCGTGGCGGCTGAATTCGCCGCGTGATCCGCCGCGATCCGGACGGCGTCCGGACGGCGTCCGTGCAGGTCAGCGCTCTCGTCCGGATGCGTCCGCGTGAGACGTCCGGGCGGCGTCCGGACGCGTCCGGACGCCGCGATTTCTCGGGCCCACCCCGGTACCCCAGGGCCCCTCACGCGTTGGACATAGTGACTACCCACTAGCACCCTTGAAAGGAGTCAGCGGATGCCCAACACCGCCCCCTCCTCCCCGACGGTGGCCATCGCCCGCGTCCTGCGCGGCCTCGGCCTCACCCAGGGCCGCGGCTGCGACTTCCGCGTCACCGGCGACTACCGCAACGGCGAGCGCGTCGGCACCTTCGTGCTCGTCCTCGGCCGCCACGCGGAAGAGGTGGTCGCCGCGAACGCCGACGAGATCGAGCGCCTGTCCGACGAGACCGGCTTCCCGTTCCGCGTCTCCGTCCGCTACTTCAACGGCAAGCCGCGCCCGGTCACGAGCATCGCCAACTACGGCAGCCGCGTCCGCGACACCCCGCCCGCCTCGGCCGACACCGACGAGCCGGCCCCGGCCGCCATCGAGGAACCCGCCGAGGCCGCGCCCACCGTCGAGGAGCCCCCGGCCGCCCCCGAGTCCGACACCGAGGACGACGCGGCAACCGAGCTGCCCCCGCCCGGCACGACGGCCGCCGGGTTCCTCGAGGGCGCCCGCACGCGGGCATGGGGACGGCAGCGCGCGAACGCACTCGGCTGGTCCGAACGCCAGGCGTACCTGGTCGCCTCGGCGGGCACTGCGGCGCTCAGCTACGACGCCAACGGCGTCCTGCGCGACCGCCCCCGCCCCGGCTGGTCCGGAACCGCCGTCGACGAGGCCCGCCTCACTCCGCTCATCAAGGCCGGATTCATCACCGTCACCGAGCCGTACGGTCCCGGCTACAAGCGCGTCAGCATGACCGCCGACGGTCGCGAGGCCCTGTTCCTGTGGCGCGTCTACCGGCCCACCCCGGCCGTGAAGGACCGAAAGCAGGAACGCGAGCCCCTCCAGCCGCTCATCGGCGGCGAGACCGCCAGCCGTCTCGCCGAAGCCTGGGCCGAGGACGAGCGCAGGAGCCGCGCAGAGCGCGAGGCGTTCTACGCGGCCATGGACGAGCTGCACGCCTGGGAGGACCGCGAGGAGAAGCGCGCGCAGGCGTGGGCGAAGGTGCAGGGCTTCACCCACCGGCTCGGCCGGAAGCCCCCGGCCGACTGGGTGCCCACCGCCGAGGAGATCGCCGAGCACCTCCTGGACCCGGCAGTCGTCGACGACCTGCGCGCCGAAGCCACCCGCCCGACCCCGAAGCCCGAGCTGCCCAAGTCGGGCCCGGTCCGCCTCGTCCGGCCCGCACCCCTCCCGGCCCTCCCGGCCGCCACGGAACAGCTCAGCCTGTTCGCCGAAGCCGCCTGACCCACCACAATGGCCGACGGACAAGCCGTCGGCCACGACCAGAAAGGGGCACCCGCATGGGAGCCATCCTCGAAACACGGCCTCAGATGGAGCCCTGGTTCAACGTCGAGGTACGCCGTGAATCTGCGTACGTGACCGCGACGACGTACATCAAGGCGTGGTACCGGCAGCGGGCCGGTGAAGGCGACATCACAGCCGACGAGCGGGACGCCGCCTGGAGGCCGGTCGACGAGCACACCACGATCGCACCGGGCACCCACGAGGCCCTCGCCAGCGCCCTGGAGCAGATCACCGAGCACCGCGCGTACCGCGAGTGGCGGCACACCGGCAGCCACGCCGGCGGCGCGCGCGCCGAACTGCGAGACGGCCAGCTGCACATCACCACGCCGACCTCGCACCGGTACGCGGAGTACGAAGGAGCGGCCGAGATCAGTCACATCGAGTTCGGGTACGAGGACGTCGGCCCGATCCTCGCCGACCTCAAGCGCCTCGGCTCCTGACCCCGGCCGATGCGAAGGGCGCCCCGCCCCCCCCACCGCCGGGCCCCCCGCCGCCCGTGGGGGGTGCAG
>NZ_JBEYXJ010000221.1:0-2978 GCF_040645015.1 Streptomyces sp. NPDC046881
GAGGAGCCCGCTGCCGAGCCGGTGGCTCCGGCGGACGGTGTGGTGCCGGTGGTCGTGTCGGCGCGGAGCGCGGGTGCGCTGGCGGGGCAGGCGGGGCGGCTGGCCGCGTTCGTCGGCGACTCCGATGCTGAGGTGGCTGCTGTGGCGGGGGCGCTGGTGTCCCGGCGGGCGGTGCTGTCGGAGCGGGCGGTGGTCGTCGCCGAGAGCCGTGAGGAGGTGGTCTCCGGGCTGCGGGCACTGGCCGCCGGGGAGACGGCTCCGTTCGTGGTCACCGGCTCGGAGGCGGCGGGGAAGACGGTGTTCGTGTTCCCGGGGCAGGGATCGCAACGGGTCGGTATGGGCGGTGAGTTGTACGAGCGGTATCCGGTGTTCGCGCGGGCGCTGGATGACGCTTGTGCCGCCTTGGACGGACAGCTCGGCCTTGAGCAGTCGGTCAAGGACGTGATCTTCGGCAACGCGGAGTTGCTGGACCAGACGGTGTTCACGCAGGCCGGGTTGTTCGCGGTGGAGTCGGCGTTGTTCCGGCTGGTGGAGTCCTGGGGTGTACGGCCGGACGTGGTGGCCGGACATTCCATCGGTGAGGTCGTGGCGGCGCATGTGGCGGGTGTGCTGTCGCTGGAGGACGCGGCGGCGCTGGTGGCGGCCCGGGGCCGGCTGATGCAGGCCCTGCCCACGGGCGGCGCGATGGTCGCCGTGGCCGCATCGGAGGCCGAGATCACCGAACATCTCGGCGAGGGCGTGGACTTGGCGGCGGTGAACGCGCCCGGTTCGGTCGTCCTGTCCGGCGACGAGTCGGCCGTGCTGGCGGTGGCGGAGAAGCTGCGCGAGCAGGGCCGCCGGGTCAAGCGGCTCACCGTCTCCCACGCCTTCCACTCGGCGCTGATGGAGCCGATGCTCGCGGAGTTCGCGAGGGCCCTGGACGGGCTGACGTGGAACGAACCGTCGATTGCGGTGGTGTCCAACGTGACCGGCCGCCTGGCTGAGCCGGGCCAGTTGACGGACCCGGCCTACTGGGTGGACCACGTCCGCCGCCCGGTCCGCTTCGCCGAGGGGATCGCCGCCTCCGGCGGCTCGGTGTTCCTGGAACTCGGCCCCGGCGGCGCGCTGACCAGTGCCATCGCCGAGTCGGCGGGCGAGGACGCGGTGAGCGTGCCCGCGCTGCGCGACGAGCGGGGCGAGGCGCAGACGCTCCTGCTGTCCGTCGCCGAGCTGTTCGTCCGCGGCGCGAAGGTCGACTGGGCGGCCGTGCTGCCCGAGGGGGCGACCGAAGTCCACCTGGACCTGCCCACGTACGCCTTCGACCACCAGCACTACTGGCTCCGGATGTCGGAGTCGGTGGTCGACGCGGCCGCCCTGGGGCTGGCCGGCGCCGGGCACCCGCTGTTGGGCGCGGTGGTGCCGTTGCCGCAGTCCGACGGGCTGGTGTTCACCTCCCGGCTGTCCCTGCGCACCCACCCCTGGCTGGCCGACCACGCCGTCGGCGGAGTGGTCGTCGTACCCGGTGCCGGGCTGGTCGAGCTGGCCGTGCGGGCCGGTGACGAGGTCGGCTGCGGAGTGCTGGACGAACTGGTCGTCGAGGCGCCGCTGGTCGTCCCGGAGCAGGGTGCCGTACGCGTGCAGATCACCGTCGGCGGGCCGGACGAGACCGGTACCCGCAGCGTGGAGGTGTACGCGGCCCCCGACGACACCGCCGGGGCGGGCGGCCCGGTCACCTGGACCCGGCACGCCACCGGAATCCTCGCGCCGGCCGCCGGCGAGGCCGCGACCGACACCTTCGACTTCACGGCCTGGCCGCCGCCCGGCGCCCAGCGGGCCGAGCCGGACGCCCTCTACGCCGAGCTGATCGCCCACGGCCACGCCTACGGCCCCCTCTTCCAGGGCCTGCGCGGCCTGTGGCGGCGCGGGGACGAGCTGTTCGCCGAGGCCGCGCTGGCGGAGGACGACCAGACCGAGGCCGACCGGTACGGCGTGCATCCCGCACTGCTGGACGCCGTCCTGCACCCTGCCGTCCGGGAGGCCGTCGCCGACGACGGCGCCCAGGTGTGGCAGCCGCTGGAGTGGAACAGGGTCGTCCTGCACGCCACGGGCGCCACGGTGCTGCGCGCCCGGCTCGTCCGGTCCACCGCCGGCGTCGTGTCGGTGGAGGCCGCCGACGAGACCGGCGGCCCGGTGCTGACGGCCGATGCCGTGACCCTGCGGCCCGTCTCCGCGGACCGTCTGGCGTCCTCGGACCGCGCCCCCGGTGCCGCCGACGCGCTGTTCCGGGTGGAGTGGACCGAGCTGCCCGCCCCCCGGCCGGCCCGGACGGTACCGGACTGGATCGCGCTGACCGACGCGAGCGAGGTGACGGCGCTCGCGAACGGCACCGAGCTGCCGTCCGCCGCCGTGCTCGACTGCGCCGCGGACGGCGTGGACGACACCGCCGCGCTGACGCTGACCAGCAGGACACTGGGCGTCGTCCAGGCCTGGCTGGCCGAGCCCCGGCTCGAAGGCACGCGCCTCGTCGTACGGACCCGGGGCGCAGTGCCCGCGGGCGGGGACGCGGACGTGACCGACCCGGCCGCGGCGGCCGTCTGGGGCCTGATCCGTGTGGCCCAGGCGGAGAACCCGGACCGGATCGTCCTGCTCGACACGGACACGCCCGCCGGTACCGACGAGCAGTCGCTGCTCGCCGCCGTACTGGCCACCGGCGAACCGCAAACAGCCCTCCGTGGCGACCGTTTGTTTGCCCCGAGGCTCGCCCGCCCCGAGCAGGAGGACACGCCGGTCGCCTTCGACCCCTCGGGCTCGGTGCTGGTCACCGGCGGTACCGGCGTGCTGGGCGCTTTGGTGGCCCGGCACCTGGTGGAGCGCCATGGTGTACGGCATCTGGTGCTGGCCAGTCGGCGGGGTTCGGCGGTCGAGGGTGCCGAGGAGTTGGTGGCCGAGTTGTCGGGGCTGGGTGCCGAGTCGGTGTCGGTGGTGGCGTGCGACGTGTC
>NZ_JBEYXJ010000222.1:0-2923 GCF_040645015.1 Streptomyces sp. NPDC046881
GGCGTGGTCACCGGGCAGGTCGACTGCCATGCCTTCTCACCGTCGGCCAGTTCCTCCACCAGGGCCACGAACGCCCCGAACGCCCCGTCCAGCACCCCTTCCGGGAACAGCGCCTCCACCGCGTCCCAACTGACCAGCAGCCCGCCGGCCACCTCCACCACCTGGCAGTCCAGCGTCACCTGGGGCGTCTGCGAGACCGCGGAGACGACGTGGCCCAGGCCGGGCAGCGGATCGGCGGGTGAGCCGCCCGGCATGTCCTGGCCGAGGACGCTGGTGAACACCACCGGCATGGCGGCACGCTCGGGTCCGTGCCGCCGGGCCAGTTCGCGCAGCAGGCGTACGCCCCCGTAGGCGCGGTGTTCCAGGTCCTGCCACAGCCGGCGCTGCACGTCTTGGGCGCGGTCGGCGAAGGTGCCGGCGGAGCCCGTGTCGACTTCGAGGAGGACGAGGTTGGTGAAGTCGCCGATCAGGCGCTCGACATGCGGGTGCAGCGGCAGGCGGTCGCCGATCGTGACGTTCAGCGTGAACCGCGGCTCCTTCGCCCACAGCGCCAGCGCCTCCGCGTACGCCGTACACAGCAGCGCCGACGGTGTCACACCCCACGCCTGCGCCGCGCGCTTCAACGACCGCCACCGCTCGTCCGAGAGTTCATGCGTCCGCCGTACGAACCGGGTGGGGCCGCTCGGCCGCTGCGACACCACCGGCAGCTCCGGGGCCGCCGACAGCGAATCCAGCCGGCCCAGCCAGTAGTCCCGGGCCTTGTCGTCGTCCGGTCCGGAGGCCACCGCCAGGCAGTAGTCGCGGAAGGACACGTCGATGGCGGGGAGTTCGCCGTCGGGGTCGGCGTACAGCTCGGCCCACTCCGAGAGGAGGATCCGTACGGATGCCGCGTCGGCGATGAGCATGTCGATGCTGAGGTGGACCCGTGTCGTCCCGCCGGGCAGGCGCTGGGCGTACACCTCGAACAGCGGCCACCGGCCGGCCGGCCGTACCTCGTGCGACAGCCGGTCCCGTGCGGCGGCCACCGCCTCGTCCGCTTCGGTCTGCGGCAGGCCGCTCAGGTCGGCGAAGCCGACGCGCACCTCGCCGACGTCCTCCAGCACCTGCTGACGTCCGTCGTCGCGGACCACCGCCCGCAGCATCCCGTGCCGGGCCACCAGCCGGCGCAGCACCTGCGAAGCGCGCTCCGGATCGAAGTCCCGCGATTCCAGCTCCAGATAGACGTGCGTGGAGACGTCACCCAGCTCGAACAGCCCCGACCGGCCCAGCCAGTAGGCGTGCTGGACATCCGTCAGACCGAACGGCTCACCCCACGACCCCGGCTCCGGACGCAGGGTCAGTTCCCGTTCGGTCTCGGCGAGCGGTGCCTGAGCCGAGGAGACCAGGGAGTGGTCGACGGACTCGGCGAGGACGCGCAGACTGGGCATGGCGACGAGGTCGGTGAGCGGGACGGACACCTCCAGCTCGGCCTCGACCGTGAGCTGGAGTTCGGTGGCCTGGAGGGACTCCAGGTAGAGGGAGTCGTCGAGGTCGGCGGGTGCCTCCTGGCCGGTCGTCCGGTGGTAGCACTCGCGCAGGTAGGCGCAGACGTCCCGCATCCGGTCGGCCGGGGGGAGGGCGAGCAGGGCCGCCCGGTCGAGGGAACGCGTGCCGACGTTGCCGTTGCCGATCGGGTGCACGGGACCTCCTGAAGGCGATGCGGGACGGACACCCAGGGCCGCCCGCCGGTCCGGGCGCGGCTCGCTGCGGCCCTGCGGGCGAGCCCGGCCAGACTCGCGCGCGGACGAGGCCGTCCAACAGCCCTGAATGACTGGCGGGAAGGCCGGACGGCCGGGGACGCCGAGCGTGTCCTTTCGAGGGGGACCAAGGGCAGGGCTCTTCGGGCGCGTCGTGCTGGGGTGGGCCCCCGCCCGCCCGCGGGGCAGGGTGCTCGGGATGTCCGACCCGTCGAAGGAGCGATTGTGGAAGGCCCGTCCCGCTCTACCAAACGGCAGGTCAGGCGCACCCTGTTGCGCCTGGTGCCGATCCTGGCCGTACTCGTCGCGGCCGGAGCGTTCATCGTCGCGAACCGCACCCAGGCCATCACCCCCGAGGGCACGCCGGTGACGCTCGCCAAGGCCTTGCAGACGTACCGCGACCATCCTTCGGCGCTCCGCGACGACCTGGGGCAGATCAGCCGTCCGGTGGCGCCGAGCAAGCAGATCAAGGGGTTCACCAAGCCGAAGGCCGGCGTCTACACCTACCGGACCGACGGCGCGGACTCGATCATCTACGACGGTGACACCTACAAGCGTCCCTTTCCCAAGGTGACCTACGCCCGGGTGCAGCACGGGCCCGGCTGCGTGTGGGAGCTGTACTTCACCCCGATCAAGGAGCACACCGACGCCCACCGCCAGTGCAGCGGCCGGGGCGAATACCTGTGTCTGGCCCACATGCAGAAGGTGAGCTTCGCGGGGATCGAGGGCGACGAGGCGCACAGGTGCAATCCGGCCATGGTGCAGGTGGGCGGGAACGCGGTGAAGCCCGGCGGACGGGAGGAGACGATCTGCGTCTCGCACGGCAACCGCGCCGCGATCAAGATCAAGTACATCGGTGACGAGACCGTGCAGGTCGGCGGCGAGGCCCGGCCGGCCCACCACGTGAAGATCGACAGCTATGTGAAGGGCGAGGGCCTGGACGGTGACGCCGTGGCGGACGTCTGGTTCGACAAGGCGGACGGCCTGTACCTGAAGGTCGTCAGGTCGGCCGACGTCAACGTGGACCGGGGCGGCGGCAACAAGGGCACCTACCGCGTCGAGGCGTCGTACACGCTGGAGTCCCGCACCCCCAGGACCTGACCGGAGGCACGACAGCCGGGGGGGGGGGGGCCCCCCCCCCGGGGCGGGCCCCCCCCGCGCCGCGCCCCCCCCCCCCCCCCCCCCCC
>NZ_JBEYXJ010000223.1:0-2763 GCF_040645015.1 Streptomyces sp. NPDC046881
TACGTCACCGGCGGTGTGCTGCTGCCGTTCTTCTCCTTCATGACGTTCCTGATCGCCGTCCCGACCGGCGTGAAGTTCTTCAACTGGATCGGCACGATGTGGAAGGGCTCGCTGTCCTTCGAGACGCCGATGCTCTGGGCCGTCGGCTTCCTGATCACCTTCACCTTCGGTGGTCTCACCGGTGTCATCCTGGCCTCGCCGCCGATGGACTTCCACGTCTCGGACTCGTACTTCGTGGTGGCCCACTTCCACTACGTGGTGTTCGGTACGGTCGTCTTCGCGATGTTCGCCGGTTTCCACTTCTGGTGGCCGAAGATGACCGGCAAGATGCTGGACGAGCGCCTCGGCAAGATCACCTTCTGGACGCTGTTCGTCGGTTTCCACGGCACCTTCCTGGTCCAGCACTGGCTGGGCGCCGAGGGCATGCCGCGCCGGTACGCCGACTACCTGGCGGCCGACGGCTTCACGGCCCTGAACACGATCTCGACGATCAGCTCGTTCCTGCTGGGCCTGTCGATCCTGCCGTTCCTCTACAACGTGTGGAAGACGGCCAAGTACGGCAAGCCGGTCGGCGTGGACGACCCGTGGGGCTACGGCCGTTCGCTGGAGTGGGCGACCTCCTGCCCGCCGCCGCGGCACAACTTCCTCACCCTGCCGCGGATCCGCAGCGAATCCCCGGCGTTCGACCTGCACCACCCTGAGATCGCCGCGCTCGAGCAGCTCGAGCACGCCGGTCATGGCACCGCCGTCGCGGGCAGCAAGGAGGCCGGCAAGTGAAGATCCAGGGTCGGATGTTCATCTGGCTGAGCGTCTTCATCCTGATCATGGCCATCGTGTATGGCGTGTGGTCGAAGGAGCCGGCCGGAACCACCGCGCTCTTCCTGGCCTTCGGCCTGAGCGTCATGATCGGCTTCTACCTGGGCTTCACCGCCCGGCGGGTCGACGCGGGCGCCCAGGACGACAAGGAGGCGGACGTCGCGGACGACGCGGGTGAGCTGGGCTTCTTCAGCCCGCACAGCTGGCAGCCGCTCATGCTGGGCTTCGGCGGCGCGATCGCCTTCCTCAGCATCGCGGTCGGCTGGTGGCTGATCTACTTCTCCGCGCCGTTCATCGTGATCGGCCTGTTCGGCTGGGTGTTCGAGTACTACCACGGTGAGAACCGCACCCAGTAGTACGCGCGCAACGCACCGGGAGCCCGGACCTTCCCCCAGGAGGGTCCGGGCTCCCGGCTTTTCCGGCGGTCCCGGCGTGTCCTTCCTTTGCCGCAGTGTCGTTCGCTCGTACGAGTTACCTGCCGCGCCGGTACGGTCTTCAGCTCATAGCGTGATCGTATGAACCACACTCCGCGGACCCGCACCGTCGTCAGCTGCATCCTGCTGGTGACCGCCCTCGGCGCGGGCGTCACCGCTTGCGGTTCGGACGGCAACCCCCTGTCGGCCAGGCCGTACGACGCAGCGGGCCTGATCTCCTTCAACGGCCCCACCGAAGCGGGGAAGCGGGCCGACCCGGACAAGCCCCTGGAGGTCACCGCCAACAGCGGTGACGGCCGCATCACGGACGTCACCGCCCAGGACTCCACGGGGCGCTACGTGGCGGGCGAACTGGCCGCGGACGGCAGCCGCTGGCACAGCACCTCCCCGCTGGCCGCCAACGCCCACTACACGGTCACGGTGAGCACCGAGGACGACGACGGCGCACCCGGCCGCAAGGTCCTGACGTTCGACACCAGCAAGCCCACCAGCAAGCAGCGCCTGAACGTCACGTTCGGGCCGGAGAAGGGCACGTTCGGCGTCGGACAGCCGATCACGGCCCAACTCGACCACGAGATCAAGGACAAGGCGCAGCGCGCCGTCGTGGAACGCGCCCTGCGGGTGGACTCCACGCCGGCCGTGCAGGGCGCCTGGCACTGGGTGGACAACAAGGAGCTCCACTACCGCCCCAAGGACTACTGGCCCGTCCACGCCACCATCCAGGTCCACAGCAACTTGGAGGGCGTCAGGATCGGCGACCGGCTGTGGGGCGGGAAGGCGAAGCCCGTGAAGATCACCACAGGGGACCGGATCGAGGCCGTCACGGACGCCGCCTCGCACCAGATGACCGTCTACCGGAACGGCCAGGAGATCAACCAGATCCCCGTCACGACGGGCAAGCCCGGCTTCGAGACCCGCAACGGCGTCAAGGTGGTCCTGGCCAAGCAGTACTTCGTACGGATGCGCGGCACCACGGTCGGCATCGCCGAGGGCAGCGCCGACTCCTACGACCTGCCGGTCTACTACGCCACCCGGGTCACCTGGTCGGGCGAGTACGTGCACGCCGCCCCGTGGTCCGTGGGCTCCCAGGGCTACGCCAACGTCAGCCACGGCTGCACCGGGATGAGCACGTCCAACGCCGAGTGGTTCTTCGACACCGTCCGCGAGGGCGACATCGTCAAGGTCGTCAACTCCAACGGCGACGACATGGAGCCCTTCGGCAACGGCTTCGGCGACTGGAACGTCGACTGGCAGAAGTGGCGCCAGGGCAGCGCCCTCTTCAACGGCAAACCGGACGGCCCGGCGCCGTCGGACGCCCTGAGGATCCAGCCAGCGGCCCTGTGAGCGATCAGAAGGGGCGCCGGGAACGGCGCGGGCGCAGACCACGGGGCCGCCCTCGCGCACGATCCCCGCGCCCCTGCCCCCTAGGTCGTGTCCGCAAAGTCCCTCCCGCCCCCCCGCGGGGGGGGCCGGCGGGGCGGTGGGGGGCGGGCCGAGGGGCCCCCCCACCACA
>NZ_JBEYXJ010000224.1:0-2611 GCF_040645015.1 Streptomyces sp. NPDC046881
TACCCGCAGGGCCCTGTGGCTGCTGGTCGCCGGGACCATGGTCATGGCACTCGGAGACCAGTTCGACGGAACGGCACGCCTGCGGACGGGGCTGCGAGGTGCTCAGTCGGCCGTGCTGCCGACCAGTTCCCTCTCCTCGGCCTTCGCTTCCGGCGTCTCCGCCTCGCGGCGCGGCAGCAGGACGGCCACCAGGACCGTGCCGACGCCGAGGATCACCGCGCCGACCAGGCTGGTGTGGGCGACCGCGTCGGAGAAGGCGGAGCCGACCGCGTCGGCCATCTGCCGGGCGCCGGCGGCCAGTTCGCCGGCCTGCTGCTTGAGCTGCGCGGCCTGCTGCGGGTCGCCCGCCTGCTGGGCCCGCGCGGCGGCCTGCTGCGCCTTCTCGCCGATGCCCTGCGCGACGGCGTACCCGGCGCCGACCGAGTCCTGCGCGGTGTCCAGGGCGCTCGCCGGGAGCTTGCTGCCGGCGGTGGCGTCGGAGAGATGGTCGCCGTAGGAGGTGGCGAGCAGCGAGCCGAGGAGGGCGATGCCGAGCGAGCCGCCCAGCTCCAGCGAGGTGTCGTTGACGGCGCCGCCGACGCCCAGCTCGGACTCCGGGAACGCGCCCATGATGGCGTCGGTGCAGGGCGAGAGGGCGAGGCCGATGGCGAGGCCCAGGATGACCAGGGGCGCCACGAAGTCGCCGTAGCCGGAGCCGGCGTCCACCCGGGTGAGCAGGGCGAGGGCGGTCGTACCGCCGACCATGCCCGCGCTGACGGTCCACTTCATGCCGACGCGCGGGGTCAGGTAGCCGGTCAGGGCCGAGCCGACGAAGACGGCGCCGGCGAGCGGCAGCATGCGCACACCGGTCTCCAGGGCGTCGTAGCCGAGGACGAACTGCAGGTGCTGGGTGAGGTAGTAGAAGGCGCCGAAGACGGCGAGGAAGAACAGGGCGACGGCGAGGTTGGAGCCGGCGAACCGGCGGCCGGCGAAGCGGCGCACGTCCAGGATCGGACGCGGGTGGCGCAGCTCCCACAGGACGAAGGCGACCAGGCCGGCGCCGGCGACGACGGCCGCCCCGACGGCCTTGGGGCCCCAGCCGAAGTGCGGGCCCTCGATGATCATGTAGACGAGCGCACCGGTCCAGAGCACCGACAGCAGTCCGCCGACGTAGTCGATGCGGTCGTGGTGGCCGGCCTTGGACGGCGGTACGAGGACGAAGGCGCCGACGATCGCGACGGCCGCGATGGGCACGTTGATCAGGAAGGTGGAGGCCCAGCCGTGATCGCGCAGCAGGGCGCCGGCGACCACCGGCCCGGCGGCGATGGCGAGCCCGGCGGTGGCGGTCCACAGCGTGATCGCCTTGGCCCGCTCGGCGCGCGGGAAGGTCGCGGCGAGCAGGGAGAGGGTGGCCGGCATGATCAGCGCCGCGCCGA
The DNA here is from genome assembly GCF_040645015.1 of Streptomyces sp. NPDC046881. Taxonomy (NCBI): domain Bacteria; kingdom Bacillati; phylum Actinomycetota; class Actinomycetes; order Kitasatosporales; family Streptomycetaceae; genus Streptomyces; species Streptomyces sp. NPDC046881. The sequence goes on from NZ_JBEYXJ010000224.1 coordinate 1,416, forward strand.
CGCCCATCACGGCCCGGGCCGCGATGACGGTCGCGGAGCTGTCGGCGAGGTAGCCGAAGACGGCCCCGCCGCCGAACACCACCAGGCCGAGGACGAGCGCCCCGCGCCGGCTGTACTTGTCGCCGATCGCGCCGAGCAGCAGCATCAGCGCCGCGTAGGGCACGGTGTAGCCGTCGATCACCCACTGCAGGTCGGCGCTGGAGAGCCCGAGGTCCTTCGTCATGTCGGGGGCCGCGACGGTGAGGGCGGTGTTCGCCATCACGATGATCAGCAGGCTGAGGCAGAGCACCAGGAGCGCCCACCAGCGCCGGGCGTAGGGGCGGTCCGTCCTGTCGACCGGTTCGGTCATGACGAGTCGCATGGCAGGGGTCGCCTTCCTCGGGTACGCGACGGAACTTGCACAGTGGCGTGCAATTGCACAACGGTGTGCAATGTACGTTGTTGCACAGCACTGTGCAAGCCGAGCCGGGAAGGGTGCGGGAAGGCACAATGACCGCCATGACCACGGGTAGCACCAGCCGCGCCGACGCCAACCGGCGCCGCATCCTCGACGTCGCCCTCGCCGAACTGCTGCGCGACCCCGACGCCTCCATGGACCAGATCGCGCGCGCCGCGGGCGTCGTACGGCGCACGGTCTACGGCCACTTCCCCAGCCGGGAAGCGCTGATCAGCACCCTGGTGGACGGGGCCGTGGAGGCGCTGGCGGACGCGGACGCGCACGCCCGCGCCGGGGTCACCGACCCGGCGGAGGCGGTGGCCCGCTCGGTGCTCGCCCTGTGGCCGATCGCCGACCGCTACCGGCTGCTGATCGCCCTGGCCCAGCGCACGGTCACCGTGCAGGGCATCCGCGACCGCCTCGCACCGCTGCGCGAGGACAAGGTCCGCCTCCTCCAGCGCGGCCTGGACGAGGGCGCCTTCGCCTCCCCGCTGCCCGCGCCGGCCCTCGCCTACGTGCACGAGCAGATGCTGTTCGCGGTGATGGAGGCGGTGAACGACGGCCTCCTGGCAGCCGAAGAGGCGGGCCGCTCCGCCACGGTCGCCGTGCTGACCGCGGCGGGCGTACCCGCCTCACGGGCCACCGAGCTGGTGGCCGGAGTGTCGTAGGTCCCCTGCGGGAACACCCCTGCGAACAGAGGGGGAAGCCTGCGCAGGAAAGCAGAAGCCGGGCGGCCGGGTCACGGGGGAAGACTCGGCCG
>NZ_JBEYXJ010000225.1:0-2563 GCF_040645015.1 Streptomyces sp. NPDC046881
GGCGCACCCGCGACGGGTGCGCCCCTTCCCGCTGCCTCGTGCGGCGGGGCTCAGCCGGCCAGGCAGGACGGGCCGAGGAGGACCTTCAGGTCGCCGAAGAGCGCCGGGTCGGGCTTGACCCGGTGCCGGTCCAGGCGCAGCACGGTGGTCTTGCGCGGGCCCTGGAGCCTGATCCGGACCTCGCTGTCGCCCTTGTGGTGGCTGAGGATCTCGCCGAGGCGGCTGACCATCGGCGGGGTCACCTTCACGGCCGGAATGGTGAGCACCACGGGCGCGTTGGTGCCGGCGTTGGACAGGTCCGGGACCATCAGCTCCATGGCGACGAGCCGGGGCACGTCCTCGCGCTTGTCGAGCCGGCCCTTGACGAACACCACGGCGTCCTCGACCAGTTGGGTCGACACCAGCTGGTAGGTGGCGGGGAAGAACATGCACTCGATGGAGCCCGCGAGGTCCTCCACGGTGGCGATCGCCCAGGCGTTGCCCTGCTTGGTCATCTTGCGCTGGAGGCCCGAGATGATGCCGCCGATGGTGACGACCGCGCCGTCGGCGTGCTCGCCGCCGGTGAGCTGGGCGATGCCCGCGTCCGCCTTGTCGGACAGCACGTGCTCCAGGCCGAAGAGCGGGTGGTCGGAGACGTACAGACCGAGCATCTCCCGCTCCTGGGCGAGCAGATAGGTCTTGTCCCACTCGTCCTCGGAGAACTGCACGTCGAGGCCGAAGCCGGGCTCGCTGCTGGTCTCCTCGCCCATCCCGCCGAAGAGGTCGAACTGGCCCTCGGCCTCCTTGCGCTTGACCGCGACCACGTTGTCGATCATCGGCTCGTACTGCGCCATGAGGCCCTTGCGGGTGTGGCCCATCGAGTCGAAGGCGCCGGCCTTGATCAGCGACTCGGTGGTGCGCTTGTTGCAGACCACCGCCTCGACCTTGTCGAGGTAGTCGGGGAAGGAGGTGTACTTCCCCTTCGCCTTGCGGCACTTGATGATCGATTCCACGACGTTGGTGCCGACGTTGCGGACGGCGGACAGGCCGAAGAGGATCACGTCGTCGCCCTGGGCGGCGAAGTTCGCCTCCGACTCGTTCACGTTCGGCGGGAGCACCCGGATGCCCATGCGCCGGCACTCGTTGAGGTAGACCGCCGACTTGTCCTTGTCGTCCTTCACGGAGGTGAGCAGGGCGGCCATGTACTCGGCGGGGTGGTTCGCCTTGAGGTAGGCGGTCCAGTACGACACCAGGCCGTACGCGGCCGAGTGCGCCTTGTTGAACGCGTAGCCGGCGAACGGGACCAGCACGTCCCAGAGCGCCTGGATGGCCTCGTCGCTGTAGCCGTTCTTGCGGGCGCCGGCCTGGAAGATGACGAAGTTCTTCTCCAGCTCCTCCGGCTTCTTCTTGCCCATCACGCGGCGCAGGATGTCGGCCTCGCCGAGCGAGTAGCCGGCGATGATCTGGGCGGCCTTCTGCACCTGCTCCTGGTAGACGATCAGGCCGTAGGTGACGTCCAGGACCTCCTTGAGCGGCTCCTCCAGCTCGGGGTGGATCGGCGTGATCTCCTGCTGCCCGTTCTTGCGCAGCGCGTAGTTCGTGTGGGAGTTCATGCCCATCGGGCCCGGCCGGTACAGGGCCGACACGGCGGAGATGTCTTCGAAGTTGTCCGGCTTCATCAGCCGGAGCAGGGACCGCATGGGGCCGCCGTCGAACTGGAAGACGCCGAGGGTGTCGCCGCGCTGGAGCAGCTCGAAGGTCGTGGGGTCGTCGAGCGGGAGCGAGAGCAGGTCGATGTCGAGGCCCTTGTTGGCCTTCACCATCTTGACCGCGTCGTCCATGATCGTGAGGTTGCGCAGGCCCAGGAAGTCCATCTTCAGCAGGCCGAGCGACTCGCAGCTCGGGTAGTCCCACTGGGTGATGGTCACGCCGTCGGTGTGCCTCACCCAGACGGGGACGTGCTCGGTGATGGTCTCGCTGGACATGATCACGCCGGCGGCGTGCACACCCATCTGCCGGACCAGGCCCTCCACGCCGCGCGCGGTGTCGATGACCTTCTTCACGTCCGGCTCGTTCTCGTACATCGAGCGGACCTCGCCGGCCTCCGAGTAGCGGGGGTGGCTGGGGTCGGTGATGCCGGACAGCGGGATGCCCTTGCCGAGGACGTCGGCGGGCATGGCCTTGGTGATGCGGTCGCCCATCGCGTACGGGTAGCCCAGCACGCGCGCGGAGTCCTTGATCGCGTTCTTGGCCTTGATGGTGCCGTACGTGCCGATCATGGCGACCTTGTCGGCGCCGTACTTCTCGGTCACGTACCGGATCACCTCGACGCGCCGGCGCTCGTCGAAGTCGATGTCGACATCGGGCATCGAGATGCGCTCGGGGTTCAGGAACCGCTCGAAGATCAGGCCGTGCGGGATCGGGTCGAGGTCGGTGATGCCCATGGCGTAGGCGACGATCGAGCCCGCCGCGGAGCCTCGGCCGGGGCCGACCGCGATGCCCTGCTTCTTGGCCCACATGATGAAGTCGGCGACCACGAGGAAGTAGCCCGGGAAGCCCATCGAGATGATGGTGTCCATCTCGT
>NZ_JBEYXJ010000226.1:0-2515 GCF_040645015.1 Streptomyces sp. NPDC046881
GTCCCCGGGGCCGTGCCGCGTTCCGCGCACGGGCGGCCCTCGTGCCGGGCCGCGCGGGTACGGCGGTCACGCCCGCCGGGCTGCGGGCATGCGGCGGGTTCCGCCGCCACGTCTCGCGTACGCCCGCCACGACTGCCGGGCCACGGGTACGCCCGCTACGGCTGCTGGGTCACGGGTCCGCCCGCTACGGTGCCGGGGCCGCGGGTACGCCCGCTACCCCTGCCGGGTCGCGCGGCGTTCCATCGCGTCGCGGGCCGCGTTCTCCGACATGTACACCTCGCACATGTGCCGCCCGTCCGGCGTCGCCGTGTGCTCGACCTCCCACAGGGAGAGCTCGGTGCCGTCCGGCAGCAGGAAGGCGTGCTCGTACAGCGCGTAACTCAGCCCCGTCCGGCCCGCGCGCCCGGGGCGGCCGAACGCCTGGGTGATCTCGTGCGCGGTCGCCGTCGCCAGCAGTGCCGCCGTCTCGGGGCCGGGCCGGTCGGGGTTCTCCGCGCGGCGCAGCAGCCGGCGCGCGTGGTCCGCCGAGTCGCCGGAGGCGTACAGGTGCCGGGGCTCGGGGATCGCCCACAGCCGCATCAGCGACGGAAGCTCGAAGTCCTGCGTCTCCGGCGGCATCCCGAGCCGCGCCGTGGCGGTCTGCAGCTCCTCCTCGTCGACGTACACCTCGTGCTCGGGGGCGCTGCCGGGCGTCGGGTTGTACACCAGCTCCCACAGCGTGACCGCCGAGCCGTCGGCGAGCAGCCAGGTGTGCCGGTACGTCTCCCGGTGCAGCCCGGCGCTGTGGTACGCGGAGTGCAGCGAGCTGTCGTGCGCCAGCGCGCAGTCGAGGCGCCTTATCACGTCGTCGGGCAGCTCGAACGAGTTCAGGGCACGGCCGAGGAGTCGCGCGAGATGCTCCTCAGGAGACTCGGGCGACTCGGCTGGTTCGTACGCTGCCGTCTCGTACGGAACGCTCAAGGCATCTCCCGGCGTTGCTGCATGTCACCTTGTGGGTGCATACCGTAGCCCCTCGGTCGGACATCATGTCCGGGAACCGAGAAAACGTACGCCGGTAAAACGCGCGGGCCGCGCGAGAAGTTCCCGCGCGGCCCGTCGTGTGGTCGAAACCTGCCGCTCAGGCGGCACTTCCGGCGGTCCAGGCGCTCCACGACATGTTCCAGCCGTTGAGCCCGTTGTCGGGGGAGACGGTGGAGTCGGGGGAGTTCTTGACGATCACGACGTCCCCGACGAGCGAGTTGTCGAAGAACCACTTGGCCTGCGTGTCGCCCTGCGCCCCCTGCACGTCCGAGAGGCCGACGCAGCCGTGGCTGGTGCCCTCGCGCCCGAACGGAGGATTGCCCTTGTTGTACCAGTAGTTCCCGTGGATGAACGTCCCCGACGTGGTCAGCCGCATCGCGTGCGGCACGTCCGCGATGTCGTACTCCCCGCCGAAGCCGACCGTCGAGCCGTTCATGCGGGTCTGCACGAACTTCTCGGAGATCACCATCTGCCCGTTGTACGTCGTGTGCTGCGGGCTGCCCGCCGAGATCGGCACCGTCTTGAAGGTCTTGCCGTCCCGGACGACCGTCATGGTCTGCGTGCGGGCGTCCACCGTGGAGACCTGCGACCGCCCGACGGTGAAGGAGACGGTCTTCTTCTGCACCCCGTAGACGCCCTTCGCGCCCTGCACCCCGTCCAGGTCGATGTTCAGCGTGACCTTGGAGCCGGCCTTCCAGTACTCCTGCGGCCGGAAGTCGAGCCGGCGGTCCCCGAACCAGTGGCCGACCACCTGCTGGCCGCTGGTGGTGTTGACCGTGATGTGGGACTGCACGGCCTTCTTGTCGGTGATGGACTTGTCGAAGGTGAACGACACCGGCATGCCGACCCCGACCGTCGAGCCGTTGTCGGGCGTGTAGGTGCCGATGAAGCTGTTCGACGAGCTGACGGTGGTGAAGATGGAGTTGGCCGCCGCGGTGCGGCCGTCGGCGTCCTTCGCGGTCGCGGCTATCTGGTACTTCGTCCCGCGCTCCAGCTGGGCCTTGGGCTTCCAGCTGTGGCCGTCCGCCGATATCGACCCCGGCACGGTCTGTCCCGACCCCGCCACGGTCATCTTCACGTCCGTCAGCCTGCCGTCGCTGACCTTCACCCCGGTGGCGTTGATGGACGCCCCGGTCGAACCGTCCTTGGCCGAGATCGCGATCTTCGCCGTCGACGTCTTGGGGGTGTCCTTGCCGCCCTTGCCGTCGTCGTTCGCGTTGGCGCTGCCGCCGCAGGCGGTCAGGGTGAGGGCGCCGACCATCAGGGCGGCACAGGCCCCCAGTGCGCGCCGCGCTGCAATGTCCGGCGTTGTCACGGGCTGCTCCCAGTTCGTGTGATGTGCGTGATCCGTTCCAGTGCGTGGAGAAAGAGGGCACCGAAGCCGGGGTAGGTTCCCTCCGGCGCCCCTGAACGCCATCACGTGACAGAACCGCGACAATCCTGGGCTCAACCCGGGCCTAGGCCGTGTCCGCAAAGTCCCTCCCGCCCTCCGGGC
>NZ_JBEYXJ010000227.1:0-2474 GCF_040645015.1 Streptomyces sp. NPDC046881
GCCCACTCCATGGGGATCTGCTGGTCCAGCAGCATCCCGGTCAGCGCGGCGAGCGGGGAGCGCCCGAGCAGCGCGTCGGCCGCCGGGTCCTGGGCACCGGCACGCGAACGAGCGCGCCGCCCGGCGCCTCACGGCCCGGAGGACAGCGATGACCAGCGTCGAAGAACCGGTACCGCCCGGCGGGCGGGTGCGCGACGCGGCCCGCACCAGGGCCGAGATCCTCGATGTGGCCACGCAGGAGTTCGCCCGGGCCGGCTACGACGGCGCCCGCGTGGACGAGATCGCGGCCCGCACCCGCACCACCAAGCGGATGATCTACTACTACTTCGGCGGCAAGGAGCAGCTGTTCACGGCCGTGCTGGAGCGGGCCTACGGGGCGATCCGGGACGCCGAGCGGCACCTGGACGTCGAGCACCTGGACCCGGTGGCCGCGATCCGGCGGCTGGCGGAGCTGGCCTTCGACCACCACGAGCGGCACCCGGACTTCGTCCGGCTGGTCAGCATCGAGAACATCCACGGCGCCGCGCACATCGCGGCCTCCGAGAAGCTCGGCCGGATCGGCTCCCCGGCGCTGGACGTGATCCGCCGCATCCTGGCCGCCGGGCGGGAGTCCGGGCTGTTCAGGGCCGACGTGGACGCGGTCGACGTGCACGCGATGATCAGCTCGTTCTGCTTCTTCCGGGTCGCCAACCGGCACACCTACGGCGCCCTGTTCGGCCGGGACCTGATGGACCCGGCGCAGCGCGAGCACTACCGGACCATGCTCGGGGACATGGTGATCGCCTGCCTGACGGCGAAGCGGACGGCCGGCTGACGGGTTCGCGTCCCGCCGGTCAGGAGCGTACGGCCGCGTCGAGCAGGGGGGCGAGTTCCTGCACGGCCGTGGTGAGGGGGCGTACGTCCTGTTCGGCGCGGGCCATCAGGATCGCGCCCTCCAGGGTGCTGATCATGAGGGTGGCCAGGGAGTCGGCGCGGGAGGCGGGGACGCCCATGTCCGTCAGCGCCTCGGCGACCGGGCCCCGCCAGGTCGCGAACGCGGTGGCCGCCGCCTGCCGGGTCGAGTCGCCGGCGGCGGCGCAGTCGACCGTGGCGGCGGCGACCGGGCACCCGGCCGCGAAGCCGTCCGCCGCGTACTCGTCGGTCCACTGCGCGGCCATCGCCGCGAACAGGCCGCCCGGGGTGGGGCGTTCGAGCCCCGCGAGGAAGCGGGCGACGCGCTTGCCGGCGTACCGGCCGGCCCACTCGACCGCCTCGTTGACCAGCTGTTCCTTGCCGCCCGGGAAGTAGTGCTGGAGGGAGCCGCGCGGTGCGTCCGCGTGTGCGGCGACCTCGCGCATGCCGGTCGCGGCGACCCCGCCCCGCCGGATGAGCTGGGCCGCGCTGAAGACCATCCGCTCCCGCGGTCCGCGCCGCGCCTCGGTCATCGTGGCTCCTCCGTCTCCGTTCCCCGCCCCCACCCTATGACCGACGTCATAACGGCGGCTACTATGACCACCGTCATAGTCGGCCGGCGGCAGCGGAGGACGTCCCATGCGGGTCGGATTCATCGGTCTCGGAGTGATGGGCCGTCCCATGGCCCTGCGCCTGGCGTCCGCCGGCACCCCCCTGGTGGTCTGGAACCGGACCCCGGAGCGCGCGGAGCCGCTGCGCGCGGCCGGCGCCGAGGTCGTCGCGGACCCCGGCGAGGTGTTCGCCCGGGCGGAGGTGGTGCTGCTGATGCTCGCCGACGGGACGGCGGTGGACGCGGTCCTCGGCCGGGGCACGCCGGACCTGGCCGCACGGGTCGCCGGCCGGACCGTCGTCCACATGGGCACGACCTCCCCGGAGTACTCCCGCGCCCTGGAGGCCGATGTCCGCGCGGCCGGCGGCCGGTACGTCGAGGCGCCGGTCTCCGGCTCCCGGGTGCCGGCGGAGCAGGGCCGGCTGGTGGCCATGCTCGCCGGACAGGAGGCCGCGGTGGCGGCCGTACGGCCGCTGCTGGCGCCGGTGTGCGGGGAGGCGTTCGCCTGCGGGCCGGTGCCGGGCGCGCTGCTGATGAAGCTGGCGGTGAACATCTTCCTGATCACGCAGGTGACCGGGCTCACCGAGGCCTTCCACTTCGCCGAACGGCAGGGTCTGGACCGCCGGCTGTTCCTGGACGTCCTGGACGCGGGCCCGATGGCCAGCGCGGTGTCCCGGATGAAGGCGCCCAAGCTGCGCGAACGGGACTTCGCGGTGCAGGCGGCGGCGCTGGACGTGCTGAAGAACAACCGGCTGATCGCCGAGGCGGCCCGCAAAGCCGGCCTCGCCTCGCCGCTCCTCGACGTCTGCCACACCCTGTTCGAGGAGACGGTGGCGCGGGGCCACGGCGGCGAGGACATGGTCGCCGTGCTGCGGGCGATCGAGGCGCGGACCGCCGGGGCGCCGTGAGCGGCGCCCCGGCCGCGGCGCAGCCCTTCGGGATGCCGTACGCCCGCTCGACGCGCAGCCGCACC
>NZ_JBEYXJ010000228.1:0-2364 GCF_040645015.1 Streptomyces sp. NPDC046881
CACGTGGGAGACGTTCGAGCGGGCCGGTATCGACGCGGAGTCGGTGCGCGGGAGCCGTACCGGGGTCTTCGTCGGCTCCGGCTACCAGGACTACGCCGCCCAGGCCTTCCACGCGATCGACGACTCCGAGGGCTTCTTCGGCACGGGCAACTCCGCGAGCATCATGTCCGGCCGTATCGCCTACACCCTCGGCCTCGAAGGACCGGCCGTCACCGTCGACACGGCGTGCTCCTCCTCGCTGGTGGCCCTGCACTGGGCGGTCCAGGCCCTCCGCAACGGCGAGTGCTCCATGGCGCTGGCGGGCGGCGTGATGGTCATGTCCACCCCGCGGGCCTTCGTGGAGTTCAGCCGGCAGCGCGGCCTGGCCGCCGACGGACGCTGCAAGGCGTTCGGCGCCGGTGCCGACGGCACGGGCTGGGCCGAGGGCGTCGGCATGCTGCTGGTGGAACGGCTGTCCGACGCCCGCCGCAACGGTCACCGGGTGCTGGCCGTGGTGCGGGGCAGCGCGGTGAACCAGGACGGTGCGTCCAACGGCCTGACCGCGCCGAACGGTCCGGCGCAGCAGCGGGTGATCCGGCAGGCGCTGGCGTCCGCCGGGCTCACGCCGACAGACGTGGACGCCGTCGAGGCCCACGGTACGGGCACCAGGCTCGGCGACCCGATCGAGGCGCAGGCGCTGCTCGCCACGTACGGCCGGGAGCGGCCCGAAGGACAGCCGTTGTGGCTGGGCTCGCTGAAGTCCAACATCGGTCACGCGCAGGCGGCCGCCGGCGTCGGCGGCATCATCAAGATGGTCATGGCGATGCGGCACGGTGTCCTGCCGCGGACCCTGCACGTGGACGAGCCGACGCCGCACGTGGACTGGTCGGCCGGTGACGTCCGCCTGCTGAGCGAGGCCGTGGAGTGGCCACAGACCGATCACCCGCGCCGGGCCGCCGTGTCGTCCTTCGGCGTCAGCGGCACCAACGCCCACACCATCATCGAACAGGCCCCGCCGGCCCAGGACGAAGAGACCACTGCCGCCCCGGCCCCGGCCCTCCTGCCATGGGTGCTCTCCGCCAGGACCGGCGCCGCGCTGCGCGACCAGGCGCGACGGCTGCTGGCCCTCGTGGAGGACGACGCGTCACCGGCCGATGTCGGCTTCTCACTGGCCACCACCAGGAGCGCCCTGCGCCACAGGGCGGCCGTCATCGGCGAGACCTGCGACGACTTCCGCCGCGGCCTGGAGCGCCTGGCTGCCGGAACGCCGTCGCCAGGAGTCGTCCAGGGCCGGCCGGGAGGCAAGGTCGGTTTCCTGTTCTCGGGTCAGGGTTCCCAGCGAATCGGTATGGGGCGTGAGCTGTACGCGGCGTTCCCCGTCTACGCGGATGCGTACGACGAGGTGTGCGCGTTGTTGGACGCGCCGGTCGAGGTCGATGCCGAGATCCTGCATGAGACGGGGTGCACCCAGCCGGCGTTGTTCGCGGTCGAGGTGGCGTTGTTCCGGCTTCTGGAGTCGTGGGGTGTGCGGCCGGATTATGTGGCGGGTCATTCGGTGGGCGAGATCGCGGCCGCTCATGTGGCCGGGGTGTTGTCGCTCGGGGATGCGGCGAAGCTGGTGTCGGCGCGTGCTGCGTTGATGCAGGCGTTGCCTGCGGGCGGGGCGATGGTGGCGATCCAGGCCGGCGAGGAGGAGGTACTGCCGTATCTGACCGACGGGGTCGGGATCGCGGCGGTCAACGGCCCTCGATCGGTGGTGATTTCGGGCGATGAGGATGAAGTCACGGCGTTGGCCGGGGTCTTCGCCGGTCAGGGGCGGAAGACGTCCCGGTTGAGGGTCAGTCACGCGTTCCACTCGCCGTTGATGGACCCGATGCTTGAGGAGTTCGGGAAGGTTGTCCGGGGCCTGGAATTCAACGAGCCGCGGATCCCGCTGGTTTCGAACCTCACGGGCCGGCTGGCCGAGTCGTACACCCCGGAGTACTGGGTCCGGCACGTCCGTGAGGCGGTACGTTTCGCCGACGGCGTGCGGACGCTGCGCGAGCTGGGCGTGACCACGTTCGTGGAGATCGGCCCCGGCGGTGTGCTCAGCGGCATGGCGCAGGACTGTGTCGAGGACGTCGTCACCGTCCCCGTACTCCGGGCCGACCGGCCCGAGCGGCAGGCGCTCGTCACGGCCCTGGGTCATCTGCACACCCACGGTGTCGCGGTGGACTGGAGTGTCTTCTTCGCCGGTGCGCGTAAGACCGACCTGCCGACGTACGCCTTCCAGCACGAGCGGTACTGGGTTGCCGCCCCGGAAACGGCTGCCGCCGCCGCGGGGGTGGATCCGGTGGACGCGGAGTTCTGGGAGACCGTGGAGCGCGAGGACCTGCAGGCCCTCGC
>NZ_JBEYXJ010000229.1:0-2353 GCF_040645015.1 Streptomyces sp. NPDC046881
CCCCGCCGCCCGGGCGGGCCCCCGCCCCACCCCGCCCGCCGGGCCCGCCCGGGGCCCCCGCCCCCCCCCCCCCGCCCCCCCCACCGCGGGGGCGGGCGCCCGCGCGCCCGTTTCCCCACCCGTGTTCCGTCATACACAGCACTGGAGAGAGGAACTTCCGCATGTTCTCGTCCGACGCCCACCCGCCCACCCGCCGCAGAGCGCTCGCCTCGATGGCGGGTGCCCTAGCCGGATCCGCGATCGTCTCCGTCGGCCCGCGCGCCTTCGCCGACTCCGACGGCGCCGACCCGACCGCCGAGGCCGCGCGAGGGGGGCTGCCGCTCACGGTCGTCAACAGCAGCGGCAAGTTCGCCAACGGCCAGGTCCACCTGTACGTCGTGGGCAGCAAGGGAGACCGGCAGGTACGGCTCACCCGGCGAGGCACCCTGGCCCCCGTCAAGCTCTCCGACAACCACGCGGGCGGCTTCGCCGACTACTCCATCCCGCTGACCGCCCACGGCGCGACCAAGCTGCGACTGCCGCAGATGTCCGGACGCATCTACGTGGCCCTCGGCCACAAGCTGAAGTTCAAGGCCGTCAGGGGCGCCGACGGCAAGATCGGTCTTCAGCAGCCGGCCGGCTGGGTGGAGTCCGACCCCAACTTCTCCGTGCTGCACGACTTCGTGGAGTTCACCCACGACGCGTCCGGCATGCACTGCAACACCACCATGGTGGACATGTTCAGCGTTCCGATGATGATCGGGCTGAACGGAGCGAAGAACCACAGCACCGGCCGGCTGCCCGCCGGCGGCCGCGTGAAGGTCTTCAACGCCCTGAGGAACCACCCGGACTTCAAGCACCTCGTCATAGCCGACCGGCGCGTCATCGCCCCGAGCCACGGCCTCGACGCCGGCCGGTTCCCCCAGCACTACTTCGACGACTACATCGACAAGGTCTGGCACACCTACCAGAACAAGAACCTCGTCGTCAGGACGAACGCGGGCACATTCACCGGCCGGGTCAGGAACCAGCAGCTCACCTTCAGCGGCCCCGCGCAGGTCTCCTTCGCCAAGCCCTCCACCCGTGACGTGCTCTTCTGCGACGGGGCGCTCGCCGCCCCCAACGACGGGATCACCGGCCCCGTCGCCGCCGCCCTGGGCGCCGCGTTCAACCGCTCGACCCTGCTGAGCCACAGCAAGCAGCCCACCACCCGCGCGGCCACCTTCTACGACACCGCCGTCACCAACCACTACGCCAAGGCCATCCACGCCGCGACCAGCAACGGCAAGGCCTACGGCTTCGCCTTCGACGACGTTGCCGACTGGGCCTCCTACATCGAGGACCCCAGCCCCCAGCACATGCACCTGACGCTGACCCCGTTCTGAGACACCCGCTCTTGCGTGCAGCAAGCGACCACCGAGGGAGTACGAGGTGAAGAGATTACGTGACTTGCTTCTCGCGGCCGTGCTGTGTCTCATGCCGGCCGTCGCGTCCGCCGGAGCCGTGCATGCCGCCGTGGCCGACGATTCCCGCACCGTGCCCGCCGCTACCACCGTCGCCGCACCCGAGGTGAGTGCGGCCGCCGGCGCCCACACGGTGACGTTCGTCAACCGGTCCGGGAAGAAGCTGTGGATCGGCAGCACCGTCAACCAGGACGAGCCCGACGGAGATTCGAAGAACCTGAAGTCGCTGCCTGTGCTCAAGCCCGGGCAGTCGGCGACCGTGACCATCCCGGAGGACAAGGCCCCCCACCACTGGCGCGGCAAGTTCTTCGCCCGCCAGGGATGTTCGGGCAAGTCGGGAAGCACGTTCCACTGCACCATCGGCGACTGCGGAGTGTTCGCCCAGCGCTGCGAGACGGGCGAACAGCCGGTCAGCCTCGCCGAGTTCAACTTCGACAACAGGGACACGAAGGCGCCCTGGTACGACGTCAGCTACGTCAACGCCTTCTCACTCCCCATCACCATCGCGCCCAAGGGAGCCGAGAAGGTCACCGAGAACGGCTCGTGCTCGCAGCAGGGCTGCCGGAAGAACCTGCTGCGTTACTGCCCGAAGGCCGACCGGCAGCACAACTCCGCCGGGAAGACCGTGCTGTGCGTGAACCCGAACCGGGATGCCACCTCCGCCTACAGCGATGCCATCAAGAAGCACTGCCCCAAGGCCTACGCCTGGTCCAAGCAGGACCAGGAGACCGGCAACAAGACGATGCGGCAGTGCGCCAAGTGCAAGGGCTTCGTCGTGACGTTCTGGTGATCACATGATCCCATGACCCCCTGCTCCACGAGTCGGGGGCCCCCCCGCGAAAACAACCGCGGGGGCCCCGCCCCGAGGGGGGAGCACACAAGCCGCCAGGACGCCGCGGGAGGAGGAAGGG
>NZ_JBEYXJ010000230.1:0-2326 GCF_040645015.1 Streptomyces sp. NPDC046881
CGGGCTGCGGCGCTGGGGCGCCGGTCCCGGCCGAGCGGCAGGCCGACCATGTACGCCATGGCAGCAAGTAGCCCCGTACGACAGCGTGAGGAACGATGTCGTACGGGGCCGCGTCGATTGACTCACCGCCGTCTCCTACGTCGGGGATCCGCCGAAGTGAGTTCTCCGGGAGCCCTCCCGTGCACGTCAGGACGTACGCAAGGGGTCATACTGCGAGTTCCACCGTCTACGGTCTACGGTCTACGGTCGGCGGAATGCCGGTGTGCAGTCGGCTGTTCAGCCCCGGCTCGCCGCTTCCGGCACCGCGGGCTCCGCCACCCCCGCCGCGCCCCGCCCCCCTGCCGTACCCCCGCCGCCGCGCAACTCCGGCAGGACCGTGAGGAGGCCGACGGCGGCCAGGACGGCGCCGAGCCAAAGCGGGGCGCGCAGCCCCCAGGTGTCGATGGCGACGGCGCCGGCGGAGGAGCCGATGATGACGCCGAGCGTGATGAAGGAGGAGTGGACGGTGTTGACGAGCGGCCCGGCGTTGCCCGCCCGCTGGACCCGGGTCACCATCGCCGGGTTCATGGTGACCCCGGCCAGGCCGATGCCCAGCATGCAGAGCACCGCGGGAGCGGCCGTGCCGGCGAAGACCGCGAAGCCGGCGAGGAAGACCAGGTTGAGCAGCAGGCCCACGGCGAGCACCGGCAGCGTGTACCGGTCGGCGAGCCGGCCGACGACCGTGTTGCCGACGACGGTCGCCGCCCCGTACGCAATCAGGAGCAGCGGGACGGTTCCGGCGGAGAACCCGGTGAGCCCGGTGAGGATGGGGTGGAAGTAGCTGAAGGCCGAGAACGTGGCGCCGATGACGAGCGTGCTGCCGGCCAGCGCCAGCCACAGCCGTGGCCGCGTGAAGACACCGGCCTCGGCGCGCAGGCCACTGCTCGGCGCGGCATCCAGCCCGGGCACCCCGGCCAGGGTGGCCGCGCCGGCGACCAGGGTGAGCACCGAAACGGCCCAGAACGCGGCGCGCCAGCCGAGCCGTTCGCCGATCAGGGTGGACAGCGGCAGTCCGAGCAGGGTGCCGAGCATCAGGCCGTTCATGGCCACGGCGACCGCCCGGCCGCGGATCTCGGGGCGGGTGAGCCGGGCGCACAGCGAGATGGCGACGCCGAAGAAGGCCTGGGAGGCGACGCCGGTGACGACGCGGGCGACCAGCATCGTGCCGTAACCCGTGGCGGTCGCGGCAAGCACGTTGCCGGCCAGGAACACGGCGAAGAGCACCAACAGCGCGGTTCGGGGCGGGAGTTTCATCACCGCCACGGTGAGGACGGGCCCGCCGACGGCCATCGCGGCGGCGAACGCGGTGATGAGATAGCCGATCTGCGGGACGGTGGCGTGCAGTCCGGCGGCCATCTGCGGCATCAGTCCGGCGACCGCGAACTCACTGGTCACCAGGGCGAAGATGCCGAGCGCCAGGACGTAGACGGCACGGGGCACGGAAGGCTCCTTCGAGTCGGACGACCAAGCGTTATGGATCGGTCAGTTCAAAATAGCGGCATGGAAGCGTTTTGGATCCATCGGTTCAAAAATGGAGCAGCCGGAAAGGGAGTGGGCCGAGGCCGGCTCAGCCCGTCAGGGCGTCCAGTGCGACCTCGACGATCGCCTCCAGCGCGGCCCGGTCGGCCCCTCCCTGCGCGGAGACCCGCAGGCCCGCGACCGTGGCGTTGAGGAACCGGGCCAGGTCGCCCGCGTCCCGGGCCGAGGTGATGCTGCCGTCCCGGCGGCCGGCCTCGACGGCCGCGCGCAGGGCGGCCAGCCGGCGGGCCGTGTCCTGTTCGAGCATCCCGGCCGCGGCGGCGTCGCGCCCGGCCAGTTCCACCGTCGTGTTCACGGTGAGACAGCCCAGGCTCCGGCCACCCGGCCGGTTCTGCGTTTCACCGTCGAGCACCAGGGCGAACAGCCCGCGGATCCGGTCCCCGCCGCTGCGCTCGGGATCCTCCAGCACCGCCAGCTGGGCCGCGTTCATGACGGTCATGTAGCGGTGCAGGGCTCGCTGGAACAGGTCGTGCTTGCTCTTGAAGGTGTTGTAGATACTGCTGCGCCCCAGTCCGGTGGCGGCGCACAGGTCCTGGGTGGAGGTGGCCTCGTAGCCCTTCTCCCAGAAGGTGCGCATCGCCGCGTCCAGGGCCCGTTCCTCGTCGAACATCCTCGGTCGGGCCATGGTCCGAGCCTAACCGTTTTGGATCGACCATTTCAATACGGCGCATACGGCTCTCGGCGCGGTGCCGGCCCGCCCCACCCGGCGAACAAAGAGGGTGGGGGCGCGGCCCCCGGGGCCAGCCCC
>NZ_JBEYXJ010000231.1:0-2298 GCF_040645015.1 Streptomyces sp. NPDC046881
TCGGGGCGGGGGACGCGTTCAGCGAGGTGCTGCCGCGGCTGTCGTCGTGGCGGCGGCAGCGCAAGGAGCAGTCCACCGTCGACAACTGGCGCTACGGCGTCACCTGGAAGGCGATACCCGACCCTGCCCCGCAGAGCCCTGCCCGGAACGGCATATGGCTGGTTCCGGTCAGCGCCGGGCAGCTCGGCGACGACTGGGTCACCGCCTGCCTCCGCGGGCTGAGCGGGCGGGGCCTGGCCCCGCTGCCCGTGCCGGTCGAGCCGGCCGCCGGCCGTGCGGATCTGGCCGCGCAGCTCGCCCGAGCGGCCGGTGACGAGACCGTGGCGGGTGTCCTGTCGCTGCTCGCCGTCGACGGCGAGGCCGCCCCGGCGGCCGCCGCACTGACCGCCGGTGTCGCGCTGTCCGTCCTGCTCGTCCAGGCCCTGGGCGACGCGGGCATCGGCGCCCCGCTGTGGTGTGCGACCCGCAACGCGGTGGGCGTGAGTCCCGCCGACGAGGTGGCCGACCCGCACCAGTCGCAGGTCTGGGGTCTGGGCCGGGTGGCGGCGTTGGAGCACGCACGACGCTGGGGCGGGCTCGTCGACCTTCCCGGCACGGTCGACGACCGGGTCGCCGGCCGCCTCGTCGCGGTGCTCGGCCAGTCGGACGAGGACCAGGTCGCGATCCGCGACGGCGGGGTGTTCGCGCGGCGCCTGTCACGTCTTCCCGCGTCCCGGAGCGGGCGCTCGTGGTCGCCGCGCGGCACGGTTCTGGTCACTGGTGGTACGGGTGCGCTGGGCGGGCACGTCGCGCGGTGGCTCGCCGGTGCCGGTGCGGAGCACCTGGTGCTCACCAGCCGTCGTGGTCTCGACGCCCCCGGCGCCGTCGGCCTCAAGGCCGAGCTGGAGGAGACGGGCGTACGCGTGACCGTCGCCGCCTGCGACGCGGCCGACCGTGAGGCGCTGGCCGCGCTGCTCGCCGAACACCCGGTGAACGCCGTCGTTCACACGGCCGGCACCGCCGAGGCGGGCATGCTCGCCGAGACGAGCGTCGGCGAATTCGTGGCGACGGTCGCGGGGAAGGCACTCGGCGCCGTGCACCTCCATGAGCTGCTCGCCGATCAGGAACTGGACGCCTTCGTTCTGTTCTCTTCCGTCTCCGGCGTGTGGGGAGGCGGCGGGCAGGCCGCGTACTCGGCCGCGAACGCCTTTCTCGACGGCCTGGCGCAGCACCGGCGGGCCCGGGGTCTGCCCGCGACCGCGATCGCCTGGGGCCCGTGGGGCGAGGGCGGCATGGTCGCCGACGCCGGGGACGAGGAACGGCTGCGGCAGCGCGGCCTGACCGTGCTGCGGCCCGACCGGGCGATCTCCGCGCTGCACGGTGCGCTGAGCGGCGGGGACGACATGGTCACCGTCGCGGACGTGGACTGGGAGCGGTTCGTCGTCCCGTTCACCGTCAGCAGGCCGAGCGCGCTGCTGAGCGACCTGCCCGAGGTCAGGGACGTCCTGGCGGCGGAGCCCGCCGAACAGGCCGCGGAGGCGTCAGCGCTGAAGGAGAAGCTGTCCGCGTTGTCCGAAGGCGAACAGCAGCGCCTGCTCGTGGACATGGTGTGCGCGCACGCGGCGGCCGTACTCGGCCACAGCGGCTCCGCGCCGGTGGAGCCGGACCTGGCGTTCCGCGACCTCGGCTTCGACTCGCTCACCGCGGTGGAGCTGCGCAACCTGCTCACCGCCGACACCGGCCTGACCCTGCCCGCGACGCTGGTCTTCGACCATCCGACGCCCGAGGCGATCGCCCGCCACCTGCGCGGTGAACTCGCCGGCGGGACGGCCCCGGACGAGGTGTCGGTCTTCACCGAACTCGACCGGCTGGAGTCGGTGCTCTCGACGGCCGCCTCCGCCGAGGAGACGGTCCGCTCCGGGGTGCGCAGGCGGCTGCAGGAACTGCTGTCCCTGGTGAACTCCGCCGCGGACCAAGGCCCGGAATCCGCCGATGCACAGCGGCAGCTCCGGGACGCGACGGTCGACGACATCTTCGATCTGATCGATCAAGATCTAGAAAATTCCTAGTTCTTGGCGCTCTACCTTTAACGACAGCCGAGGACGGATGAGGCGGATGAGCAGCAACGAAGACAGGCTCCTCGAATATCTCAAGCGCGTCACCGGAGACCTGCGCCAGGTCCGGGAGCGCCTTCGCGAGGTCGAGGAGAAGGACCAGGAACCCATCGCGATCGTCGGTATGGCGTGCCGGTATCCGGGCGGGGTGCGTTCGCCGGAGGACCTGTGGCAGCTGGTGGTCTCCGGTGGTGACGCGGTGGGC
>NZ_JBEYXJ010000232.1:0-2264 GCF_040645015.1 Streptomyces sp. NPDC046881
CGGGGCCCGGCCATACCCGGCCGGGCCCCGCGTCAACCTTCCCTACCAGCAGTGCTCCTGACACCGAGGAGCAGGCGCCTACCAGCGATACCAGCGACCCTTTCGGCCCGTGCCGTCCGCGGACCGGACGACGAAGCCCAGCAGCCACACGACCAGCACGATCACTGCGATCCACCAGAGCGCCTTCAGGGCGAAGCCCGCACCGAAGAGGATCAGAGCCAGCAGAAGAACCAGAAGCAGGGGAACCATTGTTATCAACCTCCTGGCCATCGAATGCCCTTACTTCATCCCTACAAGCCCACAAAATGCGAGTTTCTTTCACGGGATCAAGGGCACGCGCGTCAAGTTCGGTTCCCCCGCGCCGGGGTCTGATGCACCGCGAAGCATGCAGGGTCACGTGGCGATCGTGGCCAGTCCGGCGATGCCGACGAGGTAGATGACCACCGCGGCGATGCTGTCGACTCCCATGCGGGCGTACTGGCGGCGTGGCCGGAAGATCAGTCCCGCCATGTACACCACGGTCAGGATGATCCCGAGCGCGGTGAGGTAGATGTCGGTGTCGTGCGCGGCCGGCAGTACCGGCTTGCCGGAGATGACGGTGGCGAGCAGGAACAGCACGGGCAGGAAGGCGTTGCCGCCGAAGATGTCGCTGATGGCGAGCTGGTAGTCACCCAGCTTCGTGGAGGTCGGGCCGGTGCTGACCTCGGCAGGGAGGTGGCCGCCGCCGGCACGGTCGCGCCGAACAGCACACCGCTCAGCCCCTGCCGAGCGAAGAACTCCTCACCGCTGCGCTCGATCACGACACCGGCCACGAGCGTGGCCAGCGCGGACACGCCGAACACCTGCCCGGCGCGCGTGGTGCTCACGCCCCTGTCGCTGGCGGCCTTCTCCTTCTTGCCCTTGGAGTGGCCGCGTGGTTCGGGCTGGCCGTCCGGGGCGTCGCCGCCCTCCCGCCACGGCAGGCCGCGGCCGGCCCGGTCGAGCAGGATCAGGCCGATCACCCAGAGGACGGCGATCGCCACCGAGGCGGGGGCCAGCCGCGCGGCGTGCAGGTCCGGGGAGAGCAGGGTGCCCATCACGACCACGGCCAGGACGACCACCACCATGGCCCGCTCGAGTACCAGTTGCAGACTGGCCGCCAGGCGGGTCAGCGGGGCGCGGGGGGCGGACCCCCGCCGTGTCCAGTACGGCTAGGACGACGGTCTGGATGGCGATGCCGCCCAGGATGTTGCCGACGCGACATCGAGCCGGCCGGCCATCGCCGCACTCGCGGTGATCGCGATCTCGGGCAGGTTCGTCGCGATCGCCCGCAGGATCAGACCGCCCAGCGCGCTGCCGAGGTGAAGTCGCTCGGCGAGCACATCGGTGGTGTCCGACAGCTTGATTCCCGCACTCCAGATGACGGCCGCACTGGCCACGAACAACCCCAGCAGCAGCGGCGAACTCAGAGATCCCATGGGGCCGGGAGTGCCGGTCGATCCCGAGAGGAACCAGCAGGCACACGGCACCTCATGCCTCGGCCCAGCGCCTTGGCGGGCCTGGGTCTGCGGGGCGCGGCCGGCCGCCCCGGTGACCGTGCGCAAGGCGGCGCCGGTGGGAGAGCGGCGCGCCGTGCGTCATTCACGGGACGCGGCATACCTCCCGCGCACTCCTGTTGATCATATGACCAATTGATGTGCACGCTTCGGGACACATGCGGGCCGGACATCACAGGGGTGGTTCCTCTCTACGGCGATCAGGAGGCCCCATGGTGCGGGTGGAGCGTCTACTGGCCGACTGCCTGGCCGACGCGCGGACCGAGCCGTGGGGCAGCGTCCCCCTCCCGGCGGGCGGCCCCGCGTACGCGGCGGCACGCCGGACCTTCCTGGCGGCCGGTCTGCACGCCGTGCGCGCGCACCGG
Organism: Streptomyces sp. NPDC046881; assembly: GCF_040645015.1. NCBI lineage: Bacteria > Bacillati > Actinomycetota > Actinomycetes > Kitasatosporales > Streptomycetaceae > Streptomyces > Streptomyces sp. NPDC046881. Next base: position 1,901 of record NZ_JBEYXJ010000232.1, read on the forward strand.
CCCGAGGACGGGTGGGTACAGCTCGGCCTCACCTGCGCACGCTCGGGCCCCCTCCTCCCGCCTTACCGCCGATTGGCCGTAGCCGCACGAGAGTTGCTGGACACCGGGCAGGCCCGCGACTTCTTCTTCCTGCACAAACCTCCGGGGCTGCGCGTGCGGTTCCGTGCGGCCGAACCGAGCCGGGCGCCGGACCTGCACGCCGCGCTGCTACGGCACCTGGAGGCGGACCGGCAGGACGATGCCGGCGCGCGGCCCGTGGCCGGTGTGTACGAGCCGGAGACGTACCTGTTCGGCGGGCCGCGTGCCATGCCCTGGGTGCACGCGCTGTTCACCGCCGACTCGCGGGCCTGGCTGGACGTGCACA
>NZ_JBEYXJ010000233.1:0-2077 GCF_040645015.1 Streptomyces sp. NPDC046881
GCCCCCGGGGACGTCCGGGAGGGGGCGGGCGGCAGGCCGGCGGTGTCAGCCCGCGAGCTTCTCCGGGTCCATGACCTCGCCGGCCGGCGGGGCCGTGACCGTCACAGGCTCGTTGAAGGCCGAGAAGTCGAACGAGCCGGGCTCCTTGCCGCCCTCGGCAGTCATTCTGAGCGCGTAGGGCTCACCCTTGGCGGCCACGAGGAGGGTCTGGGTGGCGGCACCGTCCTTCCCCTGGAGCGTCACGGCGGGCGTTCCGTTGACCTCGGTACCCGCCTTCCGGGTCAGGTGGCCGTCCTTCTCGTCCTTCTCGAACATCGTGCCGATGTCGCAGAAGGGGAACTTGTCCTCCGCCTTCGCATCCTGCGCCCGCATCTTGAACCAGCGCCCCTTGAGCATCTCGATGAGGGCATCCGTCTCCGCCGACGAGGACCCCTCCTCGCTGCCCGTCTGCCGCCAGAACTTCTCGTCGCCCTTCATGTAGGCGGTGTCCCCGATCTGACGGATTTCGGCGGACGCACCCCCCGTGCTGAAGTTCCCCTGGCAGTCACCCGACTTGGCGACGGCGAAGTCGAAGGTCACGTGCTCGCCGTCGGTGGTCATGTTGCCCTTGACCTTGAACGAGTCCAGCTTCTTCATCGCCACGCGGGCCTTCTCGGAGATCTGAGCCGCGGTCAGACCCTTGAACGGCTCAGCGGTGGCCGAGGCGGAGCCGCCCTCCGCCTTGACGTCGGCTGACTTGTCCTCACCACATGCGGTCAGGGCCATCGCCGCCGTCACACACAGACTTGCCGTAGCCATGAGAGTTCGATTGTTCATCTTTTATTTCCCCTTAAACAAGACGGTCCGCTAGTCGGACCCGGGGAGGCCGCAAAGGGATGTGAGAACCGGAACGTGATCCGCCTCACACCAGGCCGGCGACCCTCAGGCACTGGAGCTGCTACGCCGTCCGACGGCATCGGGGAGGGCGGGCACGCCGGGAGTCGAACTCAGGTACGGGAACTTCCGGCACCGGCGCCGCGTTTCTCCCCCATGCTGGCTATGTGGGGCGCCGCGCTTCCGGCACTGGCCTTTCTTCTGTTCGTCTGCGGTGCGGCCGAGTTGATGATGCGACGATTCAAGCGGCGCAGCGTCCTTCACCGCGGCCGCGGCCCTGAGCACCGCCCCTTGACAGGGTCGGCGTTCAATGAGTTCGACCTGGTGTTCAACGGCGCCAAGTCGATCGAGATCGAGCAGCAGCAACATGAGGCGAACCGCCGCGACGACCAGGACGACGGCGCCCCACCGCGCACCCGTATCGACCTGGCCGGCGGCACGGCCCGCATCGTCCTCCCACCCGACCGCGACGCTGTTCACCGGCCGCAGGGGAGTGCGCAGCAACCCTGAGGAGCCCACGGCGAGCTCAGCTGTGAGACCAGGGCGGCATCCCCTCCCCCAAGGAACCCCACCCTTCCTCACGCCGGTGCGCCAGGGCACTGGCATGCTCCTCCCTGTGCGTGAAGATCGGCAGAACAGGACAACGGCGGGTGTGTGGGGGCGTATCGCGTGCGCCTGGGCGGTCGCTTTCGCCATGCTGCATTTCTACTGGGCACTGGGCGGCAACTGGGGTCTGAGTTTCTCGGCGGGACCCCTGGCCGAGAAACGCCCGGCGTGGTTCGTGGTGGTGGGCCTGTGGGGTGTGGGGGTGCTGTGCCTCGTCGGCGGGGCGCTGGGGCGGCTTCTCGCCCGACCGCGGCCCCATCGCCTGGCCGGACGGCTGATCAAGGCTCTGGGCTGGTCCGTTTGCGTCGTTCTGCTGGTGCGCGGCATCGCGGTGGAGGTGCTGTTGCTGACCGACACAGCGGGCGCTGACGTAAGCCCGGCACAGCGGCTGTGGACGCTGGTGCTGTGGAATCCCTGGTTCCTGCTCGGCGGTCTCGTCTTCGGCCTGTCCGCGCGCGAGTTCGGAAGAGGGGACGGTTCGAGTGGCAAAACCGCCGAATGACGTCGGAGCCGGTCCGGCCCTGCGCCCAAGCTTCGCCTGCTCAAGGCCAAGGAGCCCGCGGCGGCCGACGTCGGCAAGGTCGCGTAAAGACACCCA
>NZ_JBEYXJ010000234.1:0-1883 GCF_040645015.1 Streptomyces sp. NPDC046881
AAAATCAACGGCTACCGCATCGAACTCGGCGAAATCGACACCGCACTCACCACACACCCCCACATCACCAACGCCGTCACCACCACCGACACCACACCCCAAGGCACCAAACGCCTCATCACCTACGCCACTGTCAACCGCGACACGGACACCGAAGAACTCCGCGACTGGCTACGGACCAAGATCCCCGCCTACATGATCCCGCCCGTCCTCATCGTCCTCGACGACATCCCCCTCAACAGCAACGGCAAAATCGACCGCAGAGCCCTCCCTGCGCCCGACCAGACCCACACCACCACGTTCACCGCGCCGGCCACCCCCGTCGAACACACCCTCACCGAGATCTGGACCGAACTCCTCAAGCCCACCCACCCGTTGTCGACCACGGCCAACCTCTTCGAACTCGGCGCCGACTCCCTCCTCGCTCTGCGCGCCACCGCCGCCGCCGACCGCCACGGCCTCCACCTCCAACTCGCCGACGTCTTCAACCACCCCACCATCACCCAGCAGGCGCTCGCCATCCAGGCGGCCGGCGTCGTGGAGACCGCGCGGATCGAGCCCGACGTGGCGCGGTGGGGTGAGCCGTTCGGTCTGACGGATGTCCAGCACGCCTACTGGCTGGGCCGGTCGGGGCTGTTCGAGCTGGGTGACGTCTCCACGCACGTCTATCTGGAGCTGGAGTCGCGGGACTTCGACCCCGAGCGCGGTTCACAGGTGCTGCGCCGGCTGGTGGCCCGGCACGGGATGCTGCGGGCGGTGGTCCGCGACGACGGACGTCAGCAGGTGCTGGAGGACGTCGGCGAGGTACGCGTCGGCTTCGCCGACCTGAGCGGCCTGCCGCAGACCGAAGCGGACGAGGCGGTGGCCGCCGTGCGGGACCGGCTGTCGCACGAGGTACGGCCGGCCGGCCGGTGGCCGCTGTTCGAGGTGTACGCCCAGCGCCTGCCCGGTGGGACGACACGGGTCCACCTCAGCATCGACATGCTCATCGCCGACGCGGCATCCGTACGGATCCTGCTCTCGGAGTGGGCCGAGCTGTACGCCGACCCCGACGGCGAACTCCCCGCCATCGACGTGTCCTTCCGCGACTACTGCCTGGCCGTCGAAGCCGCCGGTGAGGACGAAAGGGCGCGGGCGTACTGGCTGGCTAGGCTCGACACCCTGCCCCCGGCTCCCGAACTCCCGCTCCTGGCACCCCGGCAGGATGAGCCGACGCGGTTCGTGCGGCGGACGCACACCGTGCCCAGGGAGCGTTGGGCCCGGCTGAAGGAAGGAGCGCAGGCGCGGGGTGTGACACCGTCGGTCCTGCTGTGCGCGGCGTACGCGGAGGCGCTGGCGCTGTGGGCGAAGGAGCCGCGGTTCACGCTGAACGTCACGATCGGCGACCGCCTGCCGCTGCACCCGCATGTCGAGCGCCTGATCGGCGATTTCACCAACCTCGTCCTCCTCGAAGTCGACACAGCCGGTGAGCCGTCGTTCGGGGCGCGTGCGCAGGCCGTCCAGCGGCAGCTCTTCCAGGATCTGGAACACCGGGCGTTCGGCGGGATCCGGGTGATCCGCGAGCTGGTGCGCGCCCACGGCTCGGCTCACGCCTCGATGCCGGTGGTGTTCACCAGCGTGCTCGGCCACGAGATGCCGGGTGGCGCGGACGGAGTCCTGCCCGGGCTCGGCAGGCTGCTCGACGGTGTCTCACAGACGCCGCAGGTACACCTCGACTGCCAGGTCCTGGAGGTGGCCGGTGAGTTGCTGGTCAGTTGGGACGCGGTGGAGGCGCTGTTCCCGGTAGGCGTGCTGGACGGGGCGTTCGGGGCGTTCGTGGCCCTGGTGGAGGAACTGGCCGACGGTGAGAAGGCATGGCAGTCGACCTGCCCGGTGACCACGCC
>NZ_JBEYXJ010000235.1:0-1744 GCF_040645015.1 Streptomyces sp. NPDC046881
TGCCAGGTGCGGCGGCCCTCGGTTTTTTCCCAGGCTGGTACGGCAGGATGTGCCCCATGCCCAGTGCAGAGATGACGCCCGCGAGCATGCCCGAGCCCGAGCCCGCGCGGCCCGCCGTGGCAGAACCGGTGCGGCCGACCAGGGAGGACGAGGTCGCAGCCGCCGCCAGCGAGCTGATCGGCGGTCCCGTGGGGCGGCGCGCCCTGCTCGGGACCTCCTGGTGGACCCCGGTACGGGTCGTGGCGCTCGTGGCGATCGGTATGTTCGCCCTCGGTCTGGTCCAGAAGGCGCCCTGCTATGACAGCGCCTGGTTCTTCGGCGCGAGCAGCCAGTACACGCACGCCTGCTACTCGGACATCCCGCACCTCTACCAGGGCCGCGGGTTCGCCGACCATCTCGTGCCGTACTTCGACAAGCTCCCCGGCGACATGGACTACCTCGAATATCCGGTGCTGACCGGCGTGTTCATGGAGGTGGCCTCCTGGCTGACGCCGCACAGCGGCAGCATCCAGCACCAGGAGCAGTGGTACTGGTTCGTCAACGCCGGAATGCTGATGGTGTGCGCCGCCGTCATCGCCGTGTGTGTGGTCCGCACCCACCGCCGACGCCCCTGGGACGGCCTGCTGGTGGCCCTGGCGCCCGCCTTCGCGTTGACCGCGACCATCAACTGGGACCTGCTGGCGGTGGCGCTGACGGCCGCCGCGATGCTGATGTGGGCGCGCGGCCGGGCCATCGCCTTCGGTGTCCTCCTGGGGCTCGCCACGGCCGCCAAGCTGTATCCGGTCGTGCTGCTCGGGCCCCTGCTGGTCCTGTGCTGGCGGGCCGGCAAGTGGCGCGCGTTCTTCAAGGCCGTGGCCGGCGCGGTGGTCGCCTGGCTCGTGGTGAACCTGCCCGTGATGATCGCGCACGACACGACGGGCTTCCACATCCGCGAGGGCTGGGCGAAGTTCTACACCTTCAGCCAGGAGCGCGGTGTCGACTTCGGCTCCTTCTGGCTGATCTGGGCGCAGAACTCCAGCCACCCGCCCACCACGAACTTCGTCAACAACGCGGCCATCGTGCTGGTGGTGCTCTGCTTCCTCGGCATCGTCGCGCTGACGTTCACCGCCCCGCGCCGGCCGCGCTTCGCCCAGCTGGCCTTCCTGATGGTGGCCGCCTTCGTCCTCACCAACAAGGTCTACTCCCCGCAGTACGTCCTGTGGCTGGTGCCGCTGGCGGTTCTCGCCCGGCCCAAGTGGCGGGACTTCCTGGTCTGGCAGGCCTGCGAGGTGGCGTACTTCCTGGGCATCTGGATGTACCTCGCCTACACGACCAGCGGAGACGCCCACAAGGGCCTGCCGACGCAGGGCTACCAGTGGGCGATCGTGGTGCACCTGGTGGGCACGCTGTACCTGTGCGCCGTCGTCGTACGGGACATCCTGATGCCGGAGCGGGACGTGGTGCGCCGGTCCGGCGACGACGACCCCTCGGGCGGGGTGCTCGACGGCGCGGAGGACGCGTTCGTGCTCGGCGCGGCGGCCCATCCGCCGCGGCACGCCGCGTACTCCGAGGGGCCCGAGGTGGACTGGGGCCGGCCCGAAGAGCTCGCCCACAAGGACCGTTCGCTCTGAGCGAACGCCCGCGGCGCCGAGGCCGACGCACGCAGAAGGCCGTACCCGGGCGCTCCGGGGACGGCCGGCGCCCAGTGCGGGGAGGGCGCAGCGGTCCTCCGCCCCCCGCAGCACCACCCACCGCCCGCTAGACA
>NZ_JBEYXJ010000236.1:0-1726 GCF_040645015.1 Streptomyces sp. NPDC046881
TCTCGTGACTGCGTGCCTTTTGAAGAATGAGCCTGCGAGTTTGCGGTGTGTTGCGAGGTTAACCCGGGTGGGGAAGCCGTAGCGAAAGCGAGTCCGAATAGGGCGATTTTAGTAGCACGCTCAAGACCCGAAGCGGAGTGATCTAGCCATGGGCAGGTTGAAGCGGAGGTAAGACTTCGTGGAGGACCGAACCCACCAGGGTTGAAAACCTGGGGGATGACCTGTGGTTAGGGGTGAAAGGCCAATCAAACTCCGTGATAGCTGGTTCTCCCCGAAATGCATTTAGGTGCAGCGTCGTGTGTTTCTTGCCGGAGGTAGAGCACTGGATAGGCGATGGGCCCTACCGGGTTACTGACCTTAGCCAAACTCCGAATGCCGGTAAGTGAGAGCGCGGCAGTGAGACTGTGGGGGATAAGCTCCATGGTCGAGAGGGAAACAGCCCAGAGCATCGACTAAGGCCCCTAAGCGTACGCTAAGTGGGAAAGGATGTGGAGTCGCACAGACAACCAGGAGGTTGGCTTAGAAGCAGCCACCCTTGAAAGAGTGCGTAATAGCTCACTGGTCTAGTGATTCCGCGCCGACAATGTAGCGGGGCTCAAGCGTACCGCCGAAGTCGTGTCATTGCAGCATATAGCCCCAACGGGTGCTGTGATGGGTAGGGGAGCGTCGTCTGCCGGGTGAAGCGGCACTGGAAGGTAGTCGTGGACGGTTGACGAGTGAGAATGCAGGCATGAGTAGCGATACAAACGTGAGAAACGTTTGCGCCGATTGACTAAGGGTTCCTGGGTCAAGCTGATCTGCCCAGGGTAAGTCGGGACCTAAGGCGAGGCCGACAGGCGTAGTCGATGGATAACCGGTTGATATTCCGGTACCCGCTGTGAAGCGTCAAACATCGAGCATCGTGATGCTAAGGCCGTGAAGCCGTTCCGGACCCTTCGGGGAAAGGAAAGTGGTGGAGCCGCCGAACCAAGCGGTTAGTAGGTGAGTGATGGGGTGACGCAGGAAGGTAGTCCATCCCGGGCGGTGGTTGTCCCGGGGTAAGGGTGTAGGACGTCAGGTAGGTAAATCCGCCTGGCACATAGTCTGAGACCTGATGCCGAGCCGATTGTGGTGAAGTGGATGATCCTATGCTGTCGAGAAAAGCCTCTAGCGAGTTTCATGGCGGCCCGTACCCTAAACCGACTCAGGTGGTCAGGTAGAGAATACCGAGGCGTTCGGGTGAACTATGGTTAAGGAACTCGGCAAAATGCCCCCGTAACTTCGGGAGAAGGGGGGCCACATCCGGTGATGAGCTTCGCGCTCTGAGCTGGGGGTGGCCGCAGAGACCAGCGAGAAGCGACTGTTTACTAAAAACACAGGTCCGTGCGAAGCCGTAAGGCGATGTATACGGACTGACGCCTGCCCGGTGCTGGAACGTTAAGGGGACCGGTTAGCTCACCTTCGGGTGGGCGAAGCTGAGAACTTAAGCGCCAGTAAACGGCGGTGGTAACTATAACCATCCTAAGGTAGCGAAATTCCTTGTCGGGTAAGTTCCGACCTGCACGAATGGCGTAACGACTTCTCGACTGTCTCAACCATAGGCCCGGTGAAATTGCACTACGAGTAAAGATGCTCGTTTCGCGCAGCAGGACGGAAAGACCCCGGGACCTTTACTACAGTTTGATATTGGTGTTCGGTTCGGCTTGTGTAGGATAGCTGGGAGACTGTGAAGCAGGCACGCCAGTGT
>NZ_JBEYXJ010000237.1:0-1617 GCF_040645015.1 Streptomyces sp. NPDC046881
TGGGCGGCGGACGGAACGTTCGACCGGATGCTGCGGGCCGCGCAGACGAAAGCGGACGCGGCGGGAGACATCGAGTGGCTGGTATCGGTCGATTCCACGATCGTCCGAGTTCACCAGCATGCGGCAGGGGTCCGAAAAGGGGGCTCCGCGACCCGGCCCTCGGCCGGTCCAGAGGCGGTCTGACCAGCAAGATTCACCTGGCCTGCGACGGGCGAGGCCGTCCGCTCGCCTTCATCGTCACGGGCGGCAACACCAACGACTGCACCCGGTTCACCGCCGTGATGGAAGCGATCTGGATGCCCCGCCTCGGGCCGGGACGACCCCGCATGCGGCCCGATCACGTCCTGGGCGACAAGGGCTACAGCTCACGAGCTATCCGCACCTGGCTCCGCCGCCGCGGCATCCCGCACACGATCCCCGAGCGGGCCGACCAGGTCCGCAACCCGGCCCGGCGAGGCAGCCGCGGAGGCCGGCCGCCGGCCTTCGACCGCGAGGTCTATAAGCACCGCAACGTCGTGGAACGGTGCTTCAACCGCTTGAAGCAGTGGCGTGGCATCGCCACCCGTTACGACAAGACCGCTCAGTCCTACGAAGCAGCCGTCACCCTCGCATCACTCCTGATGTGGGCGTGACATCTGCTGCATAATCGCGTTACGTGGGGACGTAGTGCGGGCGTTCCAGCTGGGCACTCGAAGACGTTGCGCGGGTCGTCGTCGACCACCCGGATCCGTCCTGATTCCCCCATTTGCGCCACCAGACCGACTGTGCCTGACTGGAAGTTGAGGCATCAGTACGAGGAGAGTGGGAGGCAGCGCATGGTGACCATGGTGGAATTCCAGAATCTGGCGTGCAACGCCACCGAAGACTCGGGCAGTGATGGCGACGAAATCGACCTTAGGTTCAACGACAACACCTTCTGGCGAGGCCAGATGAAGGGTGGCCGTCTCACGGCCATAAACGTGATCGTGCCGTTCCCCGGTAGCACGGGGATCGTCAAGATGCTTGAGGACGATGCTCCCTTCGGGGAGGAGAGCCTTGGATCTCAGACCATCCGAGCAAGCGAGATTAACCAGGGCTCCCATCACGTGTTCTTCCTAGAGCAGGGAGCCAACTACGACCTCGAGTACAGAGTCAGGGACATCCCCTAGCTCGATCTTTCCTGAGGGTCCGTTCGGTACTGGTCCGGTAGACGGAGTTCTATCGCACGCCTGACCTGCGGGTCTTGCGTGACGCAGGGGCGGGGCTCTGTGTCACCGGTGTGTCACCGTGTCTGCAACCGGTGACACGGTGATGCGGAGTGACACAGCCCCCGGCTTCGTGCGTCACTGCCGCAGCCGCAGCTCACAGGCAGACCGTCCGAGCCAGCAGGTCACCCTGGATGACGTCGTTGTTGAGTCGTCCAGGCTGGCCCGGTACGCGTCCAGCGCGCCGAGGCCGGTGGCCGCGTCGAGCTGGGCGCACAGATGGGCGAAGTCAGCCATGGTGGTGCGTGCTTTTGAACATGAAGAGGGAGCCGCTGTTTCGGTCTTATGGTGACGCAGGTGACGCAGCGGTGGGGGTATCCGCTTTCGTCTGCGCGGCCCGCAGCATCCGGTCGAACGTTCCGTCCGCCGCCCG
>NZ_JBEYXJ010000238.1:0-1601 GCF_040645015.1 Streptomyces sp. NPDC046881
AACTTTCGGGGCCCACCGCCAACACTGTTTGACCGGGGGTGCGGGTGCCCCGCGCCCCTGTTCCACCTTTTGTGCACCACCCGTATTGAGGAGTCACCCGTGGCCATCTCGGTCTTCGACCTGTTCTCGATCGGCATCGGCCCGTCCAGCTCCCACACGGTCGGCCCGATGCGCGCCGCGCGCATGTTCGCCCGCCGGCTGCGCAACGAGGAGCTGCTCGGCTCGGTCGCGTCCCTGCGCTGCGAGCTGTACGGCTCGCTCGGCGCGACCGGACACGGCCACGGCACCCCGAAGGCGGTGCTGCTCGGCCTGGAGGGCGCCTCGCCGCGCACGGTCGACGTGGAGACCGCCGACGACCGGGTGGAGAAGATCAAGGCGGCGGGCCGGCTGCGGCTGCTCGGCGAGCACGAGATCCCGTTCTCCTTCGACGACGACCTGGTCCTGCACCGCCGCAAGGCCCTGCCGTACCACGCCAACGGCATGACGGTGTGGGCGTACGACGCCGAGGGCGCCGAGCTGCTGTCGAAGACGTACTACTCGGTCGGCGGCGGCTTCGTCGTGGACGAGGACGCGGTGGGCGCGGACCGGATCGTGCTGGACGACACGGTCCTGAAGTACCCGTTCCGCACCGGCGACGAGCTGCTCCGCCTGACGAAGGAGACGGGCCTGTCGATCTCCTCGCTGATGCTGGAGAACGAGCGGGCCTGGCGCACCGAGGACGAGATCCGGGCCGGCCTGCTGGAGATCTGGCGCGTGATGCGCGAGTGCGTGCAGCGGGGCATGTCCCGCGAGGGCATCCTGCCCGGCGGGCTGAAGGTCCGCCGCCGTGCCGCCGTCTCGGCCCGCCAGCTGCGCGCCGAGGGCGACCCGCTGGCGCACGCCATGGAGTGGATCACCCTCTACGCGATGGCGGTGAACGAGGAGAACGCGGCGGGCGGCCGGGTCGTCACCGCGCCGACCAACGGCGCGGCCGGCATCATCCCCGCGGTCCTGCACTACTACATCAACTTCGTCCCCGGCGCCGACGAGGACGGGGTCGTCCGCTTCCTGCTGGCCGCCGGCGCGATCGGCATGCTCTTCAAGGAGAACGCCTCCATCTCCGGCGCCGAGGTCGGCTGCCAGGGCGAGGTGGGCTCCGCCTGCTCCATGGCCGCTGGCGCCCTCGCCGAGGTCCTCGGCGGCTCCCCCGAGCAGGTGGAGAACGCGGCCGAGATCGGCATGGAGCACAACCTCGGCCTGACCTGCGACCCGGTCGGCGGCCTGGTCCAGATCCCGTGCATCGAGCGCAACGGCATGGCCGCGGTGAAGGCGGTCACGGCCGCGAAGATGGCGATGCGCGGCGACGGCTCGCACAAGGTGTCCCTGGACAAGGTCATCAAGACGATGAAGGACACCGGCGCGGACATGAGCGTGAAGTACAAGGAGACGGCCCGGGGCGGGCTGGCGGTCAACATCATCGAGTGCTGACGCACCGGCCCCCCGGGCCGCTCGTGTCTCGGGCGGTGCGGCGGATCAGGTGGTGCTGAGCATGCCCTCGCGCAGCCGGGCCAGCAGACGCGTGATCAGCCGGGAGACGTGCATCTGGGAGACGCCGAGCCGCT
>NZ_JBEYXJ010000240.1:0-1416 GCF_040645015.1 Streptomyces sp. NPDC046881
CGCGGCCCGACTCCGCGAGGAGGTGGGTGCCTGATGGGACTCAGGGACGTCGCGCGGTCGCTCAGGCCGGGCAATGACGTGGCGCTCGCCGCCCAGCTGAGGCAGGCGGAGAAGGAGAAGGCCAAACAGCGTGCGGCGAAGGCCGAGGCCGAGCGCAAGGAGCGCGCTCGCAGGCACAAGCAGGAGCTTGCCCGTAAGGGCAGCGGCGCGAAGTTGATCTAGCGCCGGGGTCGAGCCGGGTCCAACGCGGGCCCGGCTCGACCCGTGACGAATCCAGCGTGAAGGGCGCGAAGTGATGACCGAGACCCCCGACCAGCGGCCGAGAATCCCCGGCGTCCGGTACCGCAAGGTCACCTTGGAGCGGGACGAGACGACCGTCATCGACGGCATCCCGTCCACGCGGAAGGTGCCGTTCGTGACTTACGAGCCGGTACCGCCGCGCGACTGGGACGAGGTGATCCTGCTCGGGGTTACCGCCATCACGATCGGCATCACGGCGCTGGCTGTAGTCGCCACCACGGCGAGCGTCGGCGGGCTCCTCACGAACCTGATCCACCCGGTCGCGGCGTACGCGGCCGGTGTCGTATTCACCCTGAACTGGCTGGCCTGCATGGCCGTCGAGTGGCTCCAGCGCGGCGACGCCCGGGTCTGGATCCCGCGCACCGTCGGCTGGATCGCGCTGGTCATCAGCATGGGCGCGGTCGGCACGTACGGCCACACGCTGGACCAGCTCGCGGCCGGCGTGATCGGCGCATGCATCGACCTCCTCGCAAAGGGCCTGTGGACCCTCGTCATGGGTCTGTACCGGGTTCCGCTGGACGAGGGTGTGCGGCACTGGCTCACCGAGCAGGAGCAGCGGCTCGCCAGTAAGGCGCTGCTGGCCATCCGGCTGCGCCGCCTGAACACCCAGGCCGCGTACATGCGGGCTGTCGGCGGGCGGGAGATGGACGCGGCGGACGCGATGCTCACTGCCGCGGCCCAGGTCCGGGAGGTGGCGGCTGCGCCCACGGCCGCCCGGGAGACGGAGCAGGCCGAGGAGCCTGCGACAGCCCCCACCTCGACCCCGGCCGCACAGTCCGCGCCGCCGGTGCAGCCGCCCGCGTCGCAGCCGCCCGCGTCGCAGCCGCCCGCGCCGGTGCCGCCGGTGCAGCCGCCCGCGTCGACGCAGCTGCTGTCGATCGCGGCGGCCACCCGGCAAGTTCTCGCCGACCAGGGCGACGCCATCGGTGACCAGGACCTGATCGCCGAGGTCGCGAAGCTCGTCGGCAAGGAGCGCGCCGAAGGCGCGAAGTTCCCGGAGACGGTGCTGCGCAACCGGCGCCCGAAGAACAACTCGCGGAAGCGCCGCACCGCCCCCTGACCTGCGGGCGGAATCGAGGCCGGTCACGTGGTGGCCGGCCTCTGCTTCGCCCGACG
>NZ_JBEYXJ010000241.1:0-1377 GCF_040645015.1 Streptomyces sp. NPDC046881
GGGCGCACCCGTCGCGGGTGCGCCCCTTCCGTGTGCCTGGGCTTCAACTGCCCTTTAGTTGTGGCCGAAGCTCTTCTGCTTCTTCCGGGCAACATCCGAGGGGCTGCCCGGGATCTGCGACACCGGCGACTCGTGGTCCTCCGCCGGGGGACGCTGCGCGTGCTCGTTCTGCTGCGCGCGGTTCTGCGGGCCGGCCTGCTTGCGGTTCTTGTTCTTGGCCATGGTGATCTGCCTCCTGTGGGGGATCTAGGGGCCAGGGCCGGGACCAGATTCACATACGCTGACATCAGGCGCATGTCGGATAATTACCGTGTGTGACAGGGCAGCTGGGCGGACGGGAACCCGAAACGCCACGCCGAAGATCGAGTTCGGGCCGTTAACCCCCGCGCGGTCGGGCAGACTCGAAGGAAGTCCGAAGCAAAACCTTCCGGGAAGAGGGTGAGTCGCGTGGACCGATGCATCGTCCTGGTGGACGCCGGGTATCTGCTGGGAGCCGCCGCCAGCCTCCTCGCCGGTGAGCCCTCGCGGTCCCGGATCACCGTCGACCACGCCGCGCTGATCCAGGCCCTGCGGGAGCGCGCGGAGTCCGACACCGAGCGCCCCCTGCTGCGCATCTACTGGTTCGACGGCGCCCCCGACCGGGTCCCCCAGCCGGAACACCGCCGGCTGCGCGTGATGCCCCGGGTGACCGTCCGGCTGGGCGCCCTCACCCGCAGCGACGGCCGCTGGGCCCAGAAGGGCGTCGACGCCGCCATGCACGCCGAGCTGACCGAGCTGGCCCGCAACCGGGCCTGCTCCGACGTCGTGCTGGTCACCGGCGACGGCGATCTGCTGCCCGGCATGATGGCCGCGAAGGAGCACGGTGTCGCCGTCCACCTGTGGGCCGTCCAGGCCGCCGACGGCGACTACAACCAGTCCGAGGACCTGGTCGCCGAGGCCGACGAGCGGCGCGTGCTGGACCGGGCCTGGATCACCCAGGCCGTCCGCGCCAAGGAGCTGACCGGCGTCTGCGCCCCGCCGCCCGCGCCCCGCCCCGAGATCGCCGCGATCCTCTCCGCGCCGCTGCCCGAGTCGGCCCTGTCGGCGGCCGAGCGGCCCGCCGAGCAGCCCCCGCACCCCCAGGCCGCCACGGCCACGGGGAACGGCACCGCGGAGCGGGTCCCCGCCACCAAGGGCGTCCCCACCCCCAAGGACCTCGCCGCGCTGCGCGCGCCCGGCGCCCAGACCGTGCAGCACCCGGCGACCGCGACCCTGCGCTGGTCCTCCGACAAGGGCTGGGTCGACCGGCCGGGCGTGGTCGCCGAGCCCCCCGAGGCCGCCTCCATGCCGACGCTGGCCCAGCTCACCACCGCCGAGCAGCGGTGGGCCGACCGGGAG
>NZ_JBEYXJ010000242.1:0-1362 GCF_040645015.1 Streptomyces sp. NPDC046881
GCCCAGCGGTTCGTGCCGCCGCGGTACCGCCCGCGGCGCCGGGCTCCGGAGGCCGGGGCCGCCCCCCCCCCCGGGGGGGCGCGGGGGGGGCCGGGGCCCCGCCCGCCCCGGCCCCCCCCCCCCCCGACGAGGCCGCCGTCGAGACGGTGACCACGGCCGAGGGCACCGCCGTCCTGGAGACGCCGGAGAAGCCGCGCCGCCGCCGTACCCGGAAGCCTGCCGCGACGGAGGCACCGGCGACCGGGCAGGTGACCGAGCCGACCGCGGACGTGACCCCGGTGGCCGAGCCGGTGGCCGAGGCCGTGACCGAGTCCGTGATCGCGGACAGCCCGGTGGCGGAGCCCGAGGCCGCGCCGGCCGCGGAGACCAAGCCGCGCCGCCGCACCCGCAAGACGGCCGAGCCGGCCCCCGAGGCCGCGCCGGCACCGGAGGCGGGCGAGGCCGAGACCAAGCCGCGCCGCACCCGCAAGACCGCCGCAGCCGCCGAGACCGCGGTGGACACCGCCGAGGCCACCGAGGCCAAGCCGCGCCGCCGCACCCGCAAGGCAGCGGAGCCGGCCGCGCCGGAGGCCCCCGAGGCCGAGGTCGAGGCCAAGCCGCGCCGCACCCGCAAGACCGCCGCTGCCGCCGAGGCCGCCGTGGACACCGCGGAAGGCACGGAAGCCAAACCGCGCCGCACCCGCAAGACCGCCGCAGCCGCGCCGGAGGCGACCGAGGCGGAAGCCGAGGCCAAGCCGCGCCGGACCCGCAAGACCGCGGCAGCCGCGCCGGAGGCGACCGAGGCCGAGGCCAAGCCCCGCCGAACCCGCAAGACCGCCGCAGCCGCCGAGACCGCCGTGGACACCGCGGAAGGCACGGAAGCCAAACCGCGCCGCACCCGCAAGACCGCCGCAGCCGCGCCGGAGGCGACCGAGGCCGAGGCCGAGGCCAAGCCGCGCCGCACCCGGAAGGCCGCAACCGCCGCCGTGGACGCGGTCGACGGGGAAGCGGTCGCCGCTCCGAAGGCGCGCCGGACCCGTAAGGCCGTTGCCGAGGCGGCCGCTCCGGAGATTCCGGCGCAGGCCACCGAGGAGCCGGCGGTGAAGCCGCGGCGGACCCGCAAGACGGCCGCGACGGCACCGGAGACCGCCGAGGCCGGGGCGGCGCCCAAGCCGCGCCGGACGCGCAGGACGGCCGCCGCCGTCGAGGCCCCCGAGGCCTGACCGGGCTCCGCCCGCACGGCGGAGACGACGACCGGTCCCTCCGGCCGGGGGGGCCCAAGAGGGCCGCCCCCGGGGGGATAGGGCGCCCCCCGCGGCGCCCCCCCCCCCCCCCCCCGCGCCCCCCCCCCCCCCCCCCCGCCCCCCCGCCCCCCCCCCCCCC
>NZ_JBEYXJ010000243.1:0-1255 GCF_040645015.1 Streptomyces sp. NPDC046881
TGGAAGGCCATGTGGCACTCGTCGCCGCCGGCCCGGAAGTCACCGAAGTAGTCGACGACGTCCTCGGGCCACTGGTTGGCCTCCGCCAGCAGCACCTTGTCGGGGTACTGGGCGTCGATCTCCTTGCGCACCCGCTTCAGGAACTCGTGGGTCGCCGGCAGGTTCTCGCAGTTGGTGCCCTCCTCCTGGTACAGGTACGGCACCGCGTCCAGCCGGAACCCGTCGATGCCGAGATCCAGCCAGAACTTCAGCGCGGAGATCATCTCCTCCTGCACGGCCGGGTTCTCGTAGTTCAGATCCGGCTGGTGCGAGAAGAAGCGGTGCCAGTAGTACTGCTTGCGTACCGGGTCGTACGTCCAGTTGGAGACCTCGGTGTCGACGAAGATGATGCGGGCACCCGGATACTGCTTGTCGTCGTCGGCCCAGACGTAGTAGTCCCCGTACGGACCGTCCGGGTCCCGCCGCGACTCCTGGAACCACGGGTGCTGGTCGCTGGTGTGGTTCATGACGAAGTCGATGATCACGCGCATGCCGCGCTGGTGGGCGGCGTCCACGAACTCCACGAAGTCGGCGAGGTCGCCGAACTCCGGGAGCACGGCGGTGTAGTCGGAGACGTCGTAACCGCCGTCCCGGAGCGGTGACTTGAAGAACGGCGGCAGCCACAGGCAGTCCACGCCGAGCCACTGCAGATAGTCGAGCTTGGCGGTCAGGCCCTTCAGGTCGCCGACGCCGTCGCCGTTGCTGTCCTGGAAGGAACGGACCAGGACCTCGTAGAAGACGGCGCGTTTGAACCAATCCGGGTCCCGGTCCTTGGCGGGAGTGTCCTCGAAGGTGTCCGGAACGGGCTCATTCACGATCATGTTGTGGGTGACCCTCCGATCTGCGGGGTGGACGGTCGCAGGACGGTGAAGACATGCGCGGGCCTATGACCCGGTTCGAGGCGCACATAGTTGGCCCTGCCCCAGTAGTAGGTCTCGCCGGTGAGCTCGTCGCGCACCGGCACGGACTCGTGCCAGTCCAGGCCGAGTTGCGGCATGTCCAACGAGACCGTTGCCTCCTGGGTGTGGTGGGGGTCGAGATTGACGACCACCACGACTGTGTCCGAGCCCGTGCTCTTGCTGTAGGCGATCACCGCGTCCTTGTCGGTGTGATGGAAGTGCAGGTTCCGCAGGCGCTGTAGCGCCGGGTGCTGTCGTCGGATGGTGTTGAGCCGGGTGACGAGCGGCGCGATGGTCCGTCCCTCGCGTTCGGCGGC
>NZ_JBEYXJ010000244.1:0-1252 GCF_040645015.1 Streptomyces sp. NPDC046881
TGGAAGGCCATGTGGCACTCGTCGCCGCCGGCCCGGAAGTCACCGAAGTAGTCGACGACGTCCTCGGGCCACTGGTTGGCCTCCGCCAGCAGCACGGTGTCCGGGTACATCGCGTCGATCTCGCGGCGGACCCGTTTCAGGAACTCGTGGGTGGCGGGCAGGTTCTCGCAGTTGGTGCCCTCCTCGGCGTAGAGGTAGGGGACCGCGTCCAGGCGGTAGCCGTCGATGCCCAGGTCCAGCCAGAACCGCAGGGCGGCCAGGATCTCCTCCTGGACGGCCGGGTTCTCGTAGTTGAGGTCCGGCTGGTGCGAGAAGAAGCGGTGGAAGTAGTACTGGCCGCGGACCGGGTCGAAGGTCCAGTTGGAGGACTCGGTGTCGACGAAGATGATCCGCGCGTCCTCGTACTGCTTGTCGTCGTCGGCCCACATGTAGTAGTCCCCGTACGGGCCGTCGGGGTTCTTGCGGGACTCCTGGAACCACGGGTGCTGGTCGCTGGTGTGGTTCACCACGAAGTCGATGATCACGCGCATGCCGCGGTGGTGGGCGGCGTCCACGAACTCCACGAAGTCGGCGAGGTCGCCGAACTCCGGGAGCACGGCGGTGTAGTCGGAGACGTCGTAACCGCCGTCCCGCAGCGGCGACTGGAAGAAGGGGGGCAGCCAGAGACAGTCGACGCCGAGCCACTGGAGGTAGTCGAGCTTGGCGGTCAGGCCCTTCAGGTCGCCGACGCCGTCGCCGTTGCTGTCGTGGAAGGAGCGGACCAGGACCTCGTAGAAGACGGCGCGTTTGAACCAATCCGGGTCCCGGTCCTTGGCGGGAGTGTCCTCGAAGGTGTCCGGTACGGGGTCGTTGACGGTCATGACGCTGCGGGCCCTCCGATCTGGGGCGTCGATCGCCCGACGTGGAGCACGTGCGCGGGCGCCCGGCCGGGCGTGAGACGCACGTAGTTGGTCCTGCCCCAGTGGTACGTCTCGCCCGTCAGTTCGTCGTGCACGGGCAGGGCGGCGTGCCAGTCCAGGCCGAGTTGCGGCATGTCCAACGAGACCGTTGCCTCCTGGGTGTGGTGCGGGTCGAGGTTGACGACCATGACGACCGTGTCCGAACCGGTGCTCTTGCTGTAGGCGAGCACGGCATCGTTGTCGGTCGGATGGAAACGGAGGTTCCGCAGGCGCTGTAGCGCCGGGTGCTGTCGTCGGATGGTGTTGAGCCGGGTGACGAGCGGCGCGATGGTCCGTCCCTCGCGTTCGGCGGC
>NZ_JBEYXJ010000245.1:0-1135 GCF_040645015.1 Streptomyces sp. NPDC046881
CCACGAGAGGGCCTCACCGCCGCACGGTGTCTCACCGCCCTCTCAGGCAGGGCCGACCGACGACGCCCCGTCCGACACCCGCCGACGACGCGCCGTCCGACACCCGCCGACGACGTCAATTCACAGATTCCTGAGCGGGTGGACACAGCACTCCCACAACCAAGCGAAATACATCTTTGCCTTATTCTGGGCGTGGGATGAGTCGCAATATGGATGGCGTCCGTTTTTGTTATGGGTGGCTACAGGGGGCTTCGCGTTCATATTTAAAAGGTGTCGGTCTTTTATCTCAAATCTATGCTGTTGATGGGGTGGCGTGTATCCTGGCACGGGTCACTGTGTGAATTATGCAGTGATCGCAGGGCCCACACACGAAAGCGGGCCCCACGCTCCCGGTCGAAGGGAGGGCGTGGGGCCCGGATGCCTGGGCCTCGGTGGGTCCGGCTGCGCCAACAGCTGGGCCCACCTGCGCTTTTAGAGCACTCCGGTGAGCTTGAGCCCCCAGTACACGGCCTGCAGGATGCACGTGACCAGGGTGACCGTCTCAGCGGCGCGCTTGCGCTTGGAGCGGCCCGGCGTGGCCTGCTCGTGCGAGCGGTCCATGCCGGACATCGTTCACCTCCTCTCTGCCTATTTCCGTCTCGCCCCTTCCTTGGGGTGATTTGAACGTTAGCAGAGGGCAGGGCTTATAAAGATCCGGACCGTGCGCCTCCGGGTGGCCCTGGAAGGCTCTCTTGCTCCTCGTCTATCGCGTGGTGAAGTGGAATGAGGAAGGCTTTGCGCGAGCCGGTGGATTCCGCTTTTTCGACCAGCGGTGCCTCCCGCAGTTTGAATCTGGCGAGGCGGTGAGGGGAGCGGTTGAACGCCCATCAGGCTGGCCCGGCACCCACGGCTAGGGGTGGCCCCTCGGAGGGCATCGAGGCCGATCTCGGTGTCAGACGGACCCGCGGCCAGAGAGCTGTACCAGGAGGCGCAGATGCTGCTGGCGGACGGACACGACGCGGGCTGCCGACTGCCAGTCCGAGATTCAGCGTTGACCGCTCGCTCGACCACAGCGGGGGGGGGGGGCCCCCCGCGGGGCGGCCCCCCCCCCCCGGAGCGCACGCCCGCCGCAGCCCCCCCCCCCACAAGAAGGGCG